>NBLI01000201.1 GCA_002084535.1 Candidatus Zhuqueibacterota bacterium 4572_119 | reverse complement strand
AAGCCGCCAACTTCATGCAAGCCAAGAATCGTTAGCGTTGTCGCGCCAATAATCAGGACAGCCGTTTGAAGAACATCGACATGAACAATGGCTTTTAATCCGCCAGCAACTGTGTATATCCCGGCAACGATCACCATGGCGATTGCGGAAGTGGCAATATCCCATCCCAGAATTTCATGAAGCAGCAAACCACCGGCAAAGAGGGTTACAGAAATTTTTGTCAGTACATAGCCAATAATGGAAACACTTGTCAGGTACATGCGGCTGGATTTATTGTATCGTCGCTCCAGGAATTCCGGCATGGTAAATACACCGGATTTTAAATAGAAGGGAACAAACACCCAACCCAGTATCAAAACAATGAAGGCTGCCAGCCATTCGAAATGTCCGACTGCCAGACCACGACTGGCGCCGGAACCTGCTAAACCGATAAAATGTTCACTGGAAATATTTGACGCGAATAGGGAGGCACCAATGGCAATCCAGCCGACCTTTCTTCCGGCTAAAAAGTATTCAGTGCTGCTTTTTTCTTTTCTGGAAAAATGAAAACCAACACCTGCCAATAATGCAAAATAGAAAATCAGGAAAACTAAATCGAGGGGGGTCAGATTTTGAAACATATAATGTCATCCTCTTTTATCAAATTCACATTAAATGCAATTTATATACCATTGCACAGTTTATTTTCCAACTACTGTTTTTATTGTGGTTATACCACGAACATGAATTAACCAATCTTAAAATTATTATTAAATTAATAACAATTCATTATTAAATTAATAATGCTATTTAAGCATGAAACTTTCTGTCAGGTCACTGATTTTTATTCTAAACTCTCCCGCTTCAACGACCGGTTTATTATCTCTGCCGATAAAAGACAAGGCATCTTCATTCAGAATAAAATGAACAATTTTTGATTCGCCTGCTTTCAGAAATATTTTTTGAAAACCAACTAATTTCTGTTCGGATGGTGTAATTGAGGCGTACAAGTCTCTTAAATAGAGCTGAACCACTTCTTTTCCATCAACATTGCCCGTATTTTCAACAGTTACTGAAATTCCGACAGGCTCACCCAAAGCGACAGTTTTATTTTTAATTTTTAAATCTTTATATTTAAAAGTGGTGTAACTCAAACCAAATCCAAAAGGAAACTGGGGGTTATATTGGTTAAAAGCATTGACATTCTCACTCACCTTGTGATCGTATAAAGTTAAATCGTTTGGAGAACGCGGGTAAGTTATTGGTAATTTGCCGGAAGGATTGCAATCGCCAAAAATAACATCAGCAACAGCACGCCCACCCTCCATGCCAGGCAAATACGCCATTAAAATCGCATCTACCAGCTCCGATTTTATTTTGTATTGCTTTAAAAATTGATGGTTTATTTTGGGGATAAAGATCTTCCCTGTCTCCTTGCCATGTGATTGTCCAGCCGCCATTCAAATAGGACAGTTTATCCGCCGTCGGTCCAGTCACCAGAACTTTTGTTTCTTTTGAAAGTGGCAGAATCTGATCATTGTTCTTAAGTAATGTCATCGATTCCCTGGCAGCCTGTAAATTAATCGCCGTGAATTTATCAGAGGCAAAATTTGTTTTCAAATCCGGATTTGGGTAAGGATTGTCAAACAGCCCCAGTTTGAACTTCACTTTCAAAATCCGGGAAACCGCTTCATCAATTCTGGATTCTGGAACGCTGCCTTCTTTAACCAATTCAAGAAGCAAATCATAAAAGCTGAAATCCAGCGGTACCATGCTCATATCGATGCCAGCCATCACCGCCGTTTTCACAGCTTCTTTATGTGAAGCAGCTACTTTTTCTCTTTCGTGCAGATTTTTTATATCCAGCCAATCCGATACAACAAAGCCTTTAAAACCCAATTCGTTCCGCAGCAATTCTGTCAAATAATAGTAACTTGAATGAACCGGTATGCCATTAATTTCTGATGAATTTGCCATTATCGTGAGTGATCCGGTATTGATCGCTGCTTTAAAAGGTGGCACAAAATATTCGCGTAGCATTCGATCAGGTATCCACGCCGGTGTACGATCCTTTCCGCTCAAGGGGAAGCTGTAACCAAGATAATGTTTCGCGCAGGAGGCAACTTTATCCGGCGCGATAATGCCTTTATTTTCACCTTCCAGTCCTTTCACATAAGCAGCGCCTAACCGGGAAACCAAATACGGATCTTCACCAAAAGTCTCCCAAAGCCGAGACCAAAGCGGTTGCCTGCCAACGCCGAGTACCGGATTAAAATTCCAGGGAATTCCTGAAGCTCTCGTTTCATAGGCGGTTATTTCACCATTTTTTTTAATAAGATCAACATTCCAGGTGGCTGCCATGCCAATGCTCTGCGGGAATAATGTCGCGTCTTTGGTATAGGAAGCGCCATGGATGGCATCGATGCCATAAATCACAGGAATTCCCAGTCGAGTCTCTTTTGTAGCAATATCTTGAATTTGAGTAATGATTTCATGCCAGCGATCCACACTATGAGAGCTCGTAGCCACGTTTAATAGTGATCCGACATGGTAATCAATCAAAACTTCACGTAACATTTTCGGATCGAGTTCAAGCGGCTCAAGAACGGCAGGATAATTCTTTGCCATTCGTTCCAGTGATATTTGTGTCATTTGACCGATTTTTTCTTCTACTGTCATTTTCGAAAGTAAATCAGCCACTTTACCGTTAATTTCCGCGTCTGAAACTTGAGAGAATCCCTGACCAATCGCTGCAAACAAACTGAAAACCACAATTAAAAATACCCCTGATAGCTTTTTCATGGTAACTCCAAAATTTAATTTTAAAGAATATTAATCAAAAATTATTTTTTCTATTCAGTAAAAATATCCCGGTAGAACAACTGTTCCTATAATCTCATTTTTCAATAATTTCAAAATTAGTTGACAAGCCATCAACCGAATTTGAACCAACAAACAACTTAAACATCCCGGGTTCAACAAAGTAATTTGACTGGTGATCATAGAATCCTAAATCAGATGCTTTGACTTTCAGAACTACATTTTTTTCCTCACCAGCGGAAAGATGTATCTTTTTAAAGCCCTTCAATTCTTTTACAGGTCTTGACATACTGGCAACCAAATCCTTAATGTACAGTTGAACAACTTCGTCGCCATCATAATCGCCAACATTTTTAACTTTCACGGTGGCAATCAAATCCCCTGATTTATTTATTTTTTCAGTTTTCAAGGTCAAGTCTCTATATTCAAAGTTTGTATAGCTTAAACCAAAACCAAATGTATAAAGTGGAGTAACCGGCGCATCCAGGTATTTCGAAGTAAACTTTTCTTCTCCCGGTGGTCTGCCAGTGTTTTTATGATTGTAATAAATGGGAATCTGCCCCACATTTCGCGGAAAAGATATTGCCAATTTTGCGGAGGGATTAAAATCGCCGAAAAGTACATCCGCGATAGCAGGACCGCTCTGTGTCCCCAAAAACCAGGCTTCCAGGATAGCGGAAGCGTTATCCGCGATCCACGGAATTGTCAATGGTCGTCCATTCATCAGAACCACAATCACAGGTTTCCCGGTTTTGATCAATTCCTTTACCAGTGCAAGCTGTACACCCGGCAAAGCCAATTCTGTCCGGCTTGCGGCTTCTCCACTCATAAATTCCGCTTCCCCGACCACGAGCACCGTTGCATCAGCTTTTTTAGTTTCCCGCACTGCTTTATCAAATTCCTTTTTTGAATTATCCTGAATTGCGCACCCTTTAACATATTTGATTTTAACTTTTGGCAATTTGGATTGTATTGCTTTTAACACGGTTGTTACTTCTTCGGACCGTCCCTGACAATGCCATGTGCCAAGCATATCACTTTTGCTGTCCGCCAGAGGTCCGATAACTGCCAGCCGTTTTATTTCTTTTTTTAAGGGCAGGAGTTGATTCTCATTTTTGAGCAACACGATCGACTTTCTTGCCACATCTCTGGCTAATTCGAGATGTTCTTTGTTGAGCAAAATCTCTTTCTTAAGAGTTTCATCCATATAGGGATGGTCAAACAAACCAAGATAATACTTAATCCGAAGAACACGGCGGACAGCCTCATCAATTAGTTTCTCGGAAAGTTCACCTTTTTTAACGAGATTGATGAGTCTATCCACATAAATAAAACTCATCATGTCCATATCGACACCGGCTTTGAGCGCTTTTATTCCGGCTTCTTCTGGTGTGCCGGCGATGCCATGCGAAAGCAGTTCCAAAATCGAAGTCCAATCACTGACGACAAATCCCCGGAAGTCCCACTCATGCCGTAGAATATCCGTTAAAGTAAAATGGTTAGCGGAAGCAGGTACACCATTCAGATCGTTAAAGGCTGCCATAAAAGTTCCCGCACCGGCATCCAATGCGGCTTTAAAAGGCGGCAGGTAGATTTCCCTTAACATTTTAACTGACATATCTACTGAATTATAATCTCTTCCCGCTTCTGCCGCGCCGTAAGCCACAAAATGTTTCGGACAGGAAACAATGGTTTTAGGATCACTCAAGTCCTTTCCCTGAAAACCCTCAACTTTTGCTTTGGCATAAACCGATCCCAGAAAAGGATCTTCACCATGCCCTTCAGCGATACGTCCCCAGCGCGGATCGCGGGCAATGTCAACCATAGGCGAAAAAGTCCAGTGGATTCCTGATACGGCTGCCTCCTTTGCCGCAACCTGTTCAGCCCTTTTGATCAATTCTGGATCCCATGTACAGGCGCTCGCTAATGGGATGGGAAAAATTGTGCGGTATCCATGAATTACGTCGAGTCCAAAAATAATGGGAATGCCCAACCGGGATTCTTCCACTGCGATTCTTTGCAGACGGTTGGTCTCAGCAGCACCCACAACATTTAAGAACGAGCCGATTCTCCCGTTGCGGATTTGTTCATCAGTGTCTTTATTTGTCCCGCTTACCTGGTTGAGCTGACCGACCTTTTCTTTTAGCGTCATTTTGCTGAGTAACAAGTCAATTCGATTTTCAATTTCATCATTTTTAAAAAAATCACCCGCGTACAGATTTACCAAACTTGATAGTAATATCAGAAGAATATTCCGCCATTTTCTTCCAATCATCTGCTGCCTCCTAATTCCTAATTTTATTATCTTTTTGTTTTTTTATAATTGAGTCCATTCTAAAAATTAGGTATTTTAAGATTTTTCATAAATTATGGTGCTATAACTTCAATATAAACAGTTTTTGTTTTGATTGGAAAATTCCTAATTTTTACCTTTTTAGAGTTGACTCATCTATAAAATCAATAAATATAATTGTTGATGGCACAATTCATGTAACCGATCACAGGGGCAGGGGAGACCATTAAATAAAAATGAAATTGGACAGGATCATCATGCCAAAGGCAGATGCGGCAGCCTATAGACCACTTCACCAGTCCTGATTTCTGGCATCTCTACAACCATCTACCAACCCACATCCGCCGGATTGCCGACAAGTACTTCTCCCTGCTTAACAGAAAACATCTCAGGCTCTATAGTAACAGCTCCCTGTTTGGCTGTAAAAAGAGACTCCCCGGATTTTGCCAGAGCATACGGTTTTTCAAAAT
>NBLI01000200.1 GCA_002084535.1 Candidatus Zhuqueibacterota bacterium 4572_119 | reverse complement strand
CCGGAAATTGCCAAATCCTCAATTGCCAGTTCCGAGGGTAAACCACGCTCATAAGAAATTAGGTAATCACCAACCTGATTTTTAGCACCGATAATTTCCTGGTAGGGAATACCGATGTATCCTTTGCGGAGTTTTGCTTTGTCTAATTTTAAGCGCGGGCTGATATTAAAATACGCGGCAGCGAATGAACTCTTTACGCCGCCGATTTCTTTTATTTCCACCCAGGCGTAGTGCCGGTCAACTTGTAAATAGGTGATTGCCACCAGGCTGTCTTCAGTGAAACACCATTCAACAGGTAAGTGAGGGGACGAAATCTCGATTGGTTTTTCAAAATAAATATCAAGTGTGTCGGTTGTACTTTCTCCGCTCATCAGCGAAAGCGTATCCGGGATCGTCCGGGAAAAGGGAAAAACATGCACCCGCATTTCAGCTAATTCGATATGTTCCGGCAATTGTTCAAACATATAAACGAACGTAGTGTCCTGAATATCCCGATTGCTCAATTGGATTTCGAGCTGGTTGCTGGTCTGAACTTTTTTTAAGCCGGACAAATTTGTTGCTTGATAATTGTAAACAGTGGGGACATTGAGAAAGCACATTTTTCGTATTTCTGTTTGCCCATCAAATTGGAAACGGTAGAAATAGCTGCCGTTGCCGCAAAAAGATCCCTGGTCATTTTTCCCGTCCCATATAACAAAGTGAGTTCCCATACTTTGAAAACTGTGCAAAAGTGTCCGCACCTTTTGACCAATGATATTGTAAATTTCCAGTTTCACTGTTCCACCGCGGTCCAGAGTATAAGAAATGGTTGTATTGGGATTAAAGGGATTGGGATAGTTCTGATTTAAGTTATAAGTCTTTCCGGGGATGATATCGTTTTCAACTCGACTAATTAAATTTAGATTAAAGAATCCCGAATCATCCGAATAGACTTCTCCGATAAGCTCGCTGTTCAAATAAAATTTTAGATTTACAAAGTCCAGTTTTTCAGTGGTACCCCTGCCATTGATCAATTGCCCGGAAATGGATTGGATTTGTGAAAGGCAAATCCTGGCAAAGAATAATAAAAAAACCAGTAATAAAGCTGTTGAATTTTTTTTCATAATATTTTTATTGTTAATATGGATGACTATTAGAAAACATAGCATTGCTGAAATTTAAAGAGTTACCTCGGTTCGACTCTGCTAACCGTGAAGAAAGAGCTTCAGCCTGAGTCCCCGCATGTCGGAAAAGGATTTTCGTACAATTGATCATTCACATTGTTAATTCACTACCGGACACTTTTTTTTTGCCACGGATTAACACAGATTTTTATCCTGATTTGAAAAATTCATTAAGAGAAAAATAAATCCGTGTTGGTTAGTGTGGATCAGTGGCAAAAAGCTATTCTTAAAAAAGTGCCTGGTTTAAAATATACAAAATAATTTATTGATTATCAACTGATCTTTTTGGTAATTCGGGGTGCTGAAAAATTATGAGATATAAAGAAGGATTGAAATCATGGAGTTCAGTTGTTCGAGTGATTCAGTGCCTTTTCAATAGCGTTGAATACTTCCCAATCAGACGCGGGTTTGGAGAGAACCGCGACAGGGTTGGTCGTGAGGAGTTTCTTGTTTGACTTAAAGTTGCTGTTACCTGTTATATAAATAATTGGGATATTATTTTTATGAAGAATTTTAACGGCTGCTTCAATACCATTAATGTCTCCCTTTAACATAATATCCATTATAATGACATCCGGTTTTTTTTGATTGGCGATTTGTATCGCATCCTTACCGGTTGATGCGGTATATACTGATATATACCCTTGATTTTGTAGTTTATCTTTCATCTCAAGAGCGATGATCGCTTCGTCTTCGACAAGTAGTATTTTTTTTTCTTTCATGGTTAAATTGTTTTAAAATGAATCCTGAATAACGCGCCCTTTTTGTTCTCGACAGCAAGTTTTACATTTAATGGTTAGGTTGATCCTGCTCCAAAGAAATCCAAAATCGCGGAACACCGCACGGCAATTTTAGAATCGAATTGATCGCGTGCTAATGGTTTGTTCTCGTCGGGAACTGCCTCCAGCTCCAGTACACGTTTTTTTGGGGAGTTCATTGATTTCGGATTGCATTTGTGTTTCTTTGTTGTGATGGCTGCCCATTTGCTAATCCTCCTTTTGGGAGAATACCTAAATCGATGAATTTCCAATAGCTTCAAAAGAGTTTTGATCAAGGGTCTGCAACAGGGTCAGCAGTTTTTCTAATTCATTAGATTTGTCAAAAAAATAATCCGCGCCGAATTGCTCGCATTTTTTTTTATATTGAGGATACGGGTAATTGGTAAACATGATGACAAAAGGCGGCGAGGGCTGCTTTTTAATCTGTTGCAGCGCTTCAACTCCGCCACCTCCCGGCATGCGAATATCCAGTATCACGACATCCGTTTTAAATTCTTTGATATGCTCTAATGCTTCATATCCGTTTTTAGCATGGTATGTAATATGTTCTCCCGGCAGTTCAGTAATCAACTGTGAGAGACGATCCCGTAGTAATTTCGAATCATCAGCAATTAGTATTTTCATAGACTTTTTTTGCTTGACGTTGGATTGCAGATATTCACCGCGGAACGCGGAAATCGTAGAGAAAAAAATATAACAATATGAACAAACCTGCGAAGTCCGCGGTGAAATTTTGATTGATAATACCAGTGTTACTTTTTGTTGATCGAATATTTTTTCATCTTAAATCTCAAAGTCGCTTCCGGCATACCCAGCAGTTTTGCGGCTTTGACCTGGTGTCCGCTAAATTTTCTCAGCGCTTTTTTAATTAAATAAGTCTCAATTTGGATGGTTGTCTGTTTAATATTTCGCGGATCGAGAAATTCCAACGGATGTTTTTTAATTCTGAATGGGAGAAAATCGGCAGACAGTTCGCCCTTTGGCGACATTGTCAACAGGTTATGCACGGTGCTTTTTAATTCGCGCACATTCCCTTTCCATTCATATCCCAAAATTGATTCAAAAATTTCTGCTGAAACTGCTGGTTCTTCGATCGATTCCTCTTTACAGAATTTTTTCAAATAAAAAGCAAAGAATTCAGGAATGTCCTGTTTCCTTTCTCTTAATGGCGGAATAACCAATGTCAGAGTATTGAGCAGGTAATACAGATCTTTTTTGAATCTGCCGGAATCAACTTCTGGCATAAGGTCAAAGTCACTGCTTGAAATAACGCGCATATTTAATTTTTTGCTTTCATTGCTTCCCAAACGTCTAACGGTTTTGTCCCTTAAAATTCTTAAAAATTCCTCCTGAAATTCGTGCGAAAGTTTATTGATATTATCCAGAAATAGTATGCCGTTATTGGCTTTCTCCAGTAATCCGATGGATCTGATGATCGCGCCATCACCCTCGGAATCTTCACCATAGAGGTCGGTATAAGTTGTTGTTTTGCCTAATTCAGCACAGTCAATTTTTACAAACGAGTTGTTGAATTGATTGCTTAAATGAAATATTTGATTGGCAGTATATTCCTTCCCGATGCCGGGTTCTCCAATGATCAGGACGTTACTGTTTGTCGCGGCAATTTTATTTACCACCTTTTGCAGTCGTTTAGCCGCCGGGCTTATGCCGACGATGGGTTCGTCACTTAGAAAATCATTTCCATTTTTCATGGTGTTTTCTGTCATTTTGTTCACCTTCTTCCATTTTAAGATTAATGCTAATTTATTACAAAATTATTTAAAAAATTTTGCCTACGATTTGATATCAGGGTTTAAATGCTCTTGAGAAATGTCGAAAAAAGTGGTACGGTGTTTTTAAGTGTAAATATATTACGATTATCGTTATCTATATAAGGTATTGCTGCTAAAAAATCAATAGGGAGAATGCTGATTTGTTTGTAAGGTTTTTCCTACAACATAAGGCAAGGATTGTTAATTGAGGAAGAAAAAACTGTACGGAAATAGTCTTAATAATATTGTTGAAAAGTAGGTTGAGCACCGATGCCTCTGGGTGCGTTTGATGAATCGAAATGGCTTTTGCGGTAGCTTATCACGGGGCTAATATGAAAAAGAGTTAGACGTGTATTTTTTATGGACTACAATTCTGTGAATTTTCACTTGAAATAGTAATTGTTGATACTATCTATAAAATCAATAAATATAATTGTTGATGGCACAATTTATTATTTAGTTGAAGTGTACGACATCTCTGTCTGCCATCAGTAACTGATGTATTACAAAATTTGCTTTGTGTTTAAAAGGCGAATCATTCTACCAGCTTATGCTTAATAGCATAATGGATAATTTCAGCGGTGTTTTTTAAATTTAGCTTTTCCAAAATCCGGCTGCGATATGTGCTAATTGTTTTACTACTCAAATTTAGGTTGTTTGAAATTTCTTTAATCGTCACTCCCTGGGCAAGTTGAAGCAGTACCTGGTATTCGCGCGCGGATAACAGTTCGTGCGCTTCCTTTTCTTTGTCAGTGTCCAGGTAGAACGCTAATTTTTCAGCCAGAGAGGCGCTCACGTATTTTCCTCCGCTGGCGACTTTTTGAATTGCCAGGATCAATTCATTTGCCGCGCTGTCTTTTGTCAGATAACCGGACGCGCCAGATTGTAAGACTCGAATGGCGTATTGTTCTTCGGGGTAGATCGTGAGTATTAAGACAGCAAGATTTGGATTAAATTGTTTAATATCTTTTAAAATGTCCAGACCCGTTCTGCCCGGCATTTTAATGTCCAGAAGCACAACATCAAAATTTGTTTGTTTGATTTTATCAAGAGCCTCCTGACCATTACTGGCTTCATCAGTTACTTCTATTCCAAGGGTATCTGAAATTATTTGTTTTAAGCCTTTCCTGACAATCTCGTGGTCGTCGGCAATTAAAACACGAATCATTTTTCCTCCTTGTTTGTCTCAATGATAAATTGTAAATGAGACTTTCTCAAGTTCACGTGAAATTAAAAATTACAATGAATCGCGCTAAACAGGCGCGGTTTCTCGGTACAGCGAAAATAATAGTGTGATTAAATTTTGTAGTTACTGATCAAACGGGAATTAACCATCAAATGAAATGATAAAGTTTTTTTATAGTAAAACAAGATAACAAGAATTTACAGGATTATGTAATTAATTCGAAAAACCACTTAACCGGTCGATTTAAAATTTATATTTTTTTCACTACCGGACATTTTGTAAATTATGTAATGGTCGATTGTTTTTTTCTCACACTAATAGATATAGTTGCACATTGGAGTTCGGGAGTTTCCTAAATATATTTCAGATGGCAGCCCGATGTTTTTTGCCGATAATTAAACAGCATAGCAGACTAAAAATATGTAAGTTACATGTCGTCCCTAAAGGGACTTTGGATTGTTTTTATAATGTGTCGTTATAAACATTTCGTCGCTAACGCGACTGAAACAGACTCAGATTACCTGATTTATTTAAAAATGAAAATAAATGTGATTCAAAAATTGAGTGCCGGTAGGTACGACATGTTTATAATAAATGGGTAACTCAACATTTAAAAAGTCCCGTCAGGGACGACATGTAACAGATTTATATTTATACAATTAACATCAAAAGCAAACAACGATTCCAAAAGTTTTGCATTTTGCTGAACGGGTATGACAAAACTTTTATATCTTTTATTTTTGAAAAAGTGTCCGTAGTAAGATGTTTTTATGAAAATCCTGTTAATCTGTTGTATCCTGTTATCCCCGATGTGTTTTTTAATTCCCGGTAAGCGGCAAGGAGACTGTTATTGTTGTGCCTTTATCTTTCTCACCTTTTATGTTAAATTTCCCGGCTAATGGAAGCAGCCTTTCTCTAATTCCTAACAGACCCAATGAATTTGGATCATTGATTTGCTTTTTTGTTATGCCAATCCCGTTGTCTTGAACTTTTAAATTCACTGTGTTATTGATAAATTTAAATGTTACTGATACCAAACTGGCGTCCGCGTGCCGTACGATATTTGTTAGTGTTTCCTGGAAAATCCTAAATAAAGCGGTGGACCGCTCCTGGTCTATATAAATTTCTTCGGGATCAATATTTAAATTAAAGTCAATATTTGTTCGTTTTTTAAATTCAGCTAACTGCCACTCAATGGCTGGTATAAGACCAAGATCATCCAAAAGACCTGGCCTGAGATCTGTGGAAATTTTTTTCACTGTTCCAATAGTGGCGTCCACTAACTCAGACATTGTCGTTAACTTTTCCTGCTGCTTTGTAAGTTCACCCGGAATTTTCCTTTTTAACCAAACGATATCCATTTTTAAAGCTGTTAAGGATTGACCTAATTCATCGTGAATTTCACGGGCGATAATTGTCCTTTCTTCTTCTCTGATTTTTTGCAATTGGATCGCGAGATTGCGCAATGTGTTTTCAGATTTTTTTATATTCTCTTCAGCTTGCTTGCGTTTTGTTATATCCCGAAACATAACTAAAATAGCAGGCTGATTTTGCCAGAGGGTTCTGGCTGCTGTTATTTCTACTGGAAATTTTGTCCCATCTTTTCTGACACCGACGAACTCATACTGACTATTAGCTGGTTTCCCTTCTAATCGTCTCCTGAATCTTCCCATAACTTTTTCAATATCATCAGAGTGTATCAGGTTTTCTATGTTCATAGTGAGCAGTTCTTTCACACTATAACCTGTAATATCAGCGGCGCGTTTGACAATACTGATAACATGAGTGATTTTTCCATTTTCTTTTAAAAAGGAAGTTATAATTTCGGCGGGAAATACCTCGCCGTTTTTTCTTTTTAATAATTGATTTGTGTTCAATTTTTCTTTTTTTTGCTCAATAATTTTTTCTAATTTTTTTTCGAATTCGAGGTATCCATCCCTGTCGGGAAAAAATACTTCTGTTCTTTTACCGATACAATGCGCGGGTTTTGCACCCAAAATTATTTGGCAGCTATCATTGACTGCCTGAATAATTCTCTCCGGCATTTTTACCGTAAAGATAGCCTCACCCAGTGAATTTAGCAGTTTTTCAAGATATTTTTTTTCTTTTTTTAATTCGTTCTCAATTTGTTTGCGTTTTGTAATATCCCGGACAATAGATA
>NBLI01000199.1 GCA_002084535.1 Candidatus Zhuqueibacterota bacterium 4572_119 | reverse complement strand
TATTTTAAGATTTTTCATAAATTATGGTGCTATAACTTCAATATAAACAGTTTTTGTTTTGATTGGAAAATACCTGGTTTTTACCTTTTTAGAGTTGACTCATAAATATTATTAATATTTAAAACGCGAAAAAAAAAACAAACACCATGAAAATATTACATATTGCTCCTTTTAACGTTGCCGGTGTACCCATCACCTTAGTAAAAGCAGAACGAGAATTAGGTCACGATTCGCGGCTGATTACATTGGGGAAAACGCGTCAGGCTTATGAAGAAGATATTTGCTTAAATCTTCCCTTTTTAAATTTCATGGGATTGAAGTCATTCAAGCGATTGATTGGTGGAAAAAAGCGTGTTTATGTCTCAAACAAAACTCCGTCAAGAAATGAATTTCCCCTGCAATGGACTCCCAATAAAGCTGAAAAAATATTTATTTTGTTTCGTGAATCCATCTGGCAAAAAAAAGTTAATCGGATGTTTGAAGAAATAAATATTGACCAGTTTGATGTAATTCAACTGGATGGGGGAGTGGGCTTCTATCGTAACGGAAGAGACATTCTCGAATTTAAACGCCGGGGTAAAAAAATCATTTGCTGCTATACTGGCAGTGATTTGAGAGTCCGTGGAATTATCCCGCAAATTGATGCTATATCTGACTTGAACGTAACAGTGGAGTTTGACCATCTGCAGCTTCATCCTAATATTTCTCATGTTTGTTTCCCGTTTGAAATGAGCAAGTTTAGGGCAAATTCTCCTCCTGATGATAAAATTATTTATATCGGTCACGCGCCCACCAATCGCGCGGCAAAGGGAAGTGATTTTATTATCCCAGTTGTAAAAAAGCTGGAAAGAGAGTACCCTGTGAAACTACGCTTAATTGAAAACCTGCCCTATGAAGAAGCATTAAAGAGAAAATCCTTATGCCATATTTTTATTGACCAAATTGGTGACCTGGGCTATGGGATAAACGGACTGGAATCACTGGCAATGGGAATTCCTACCTGCTCCTGCCTTGCTGCTGGTTTTGATGAAGAATACCCGGATAACCCTTTCATTGTGATTGACAAGAACAACCTGGAATCAAGGTTGATTCATCTGATTCAGGATAGGGGATTGAGGATGAAAAAAGGATTAGAAGGAAGGGAATGGGTACGAAAATATCACGATCCGGTAAAGGTGGTGAAACGGATTCATGAGTTAGCTGGCATTTAAATGTATGTTAAAACAGAAATTAATTATTGAGGTTACATTTTAGATAAGAATCAAATCTTCCTCAATATACTCAAAATCTTCAACTTCCAAACCATCCACACTGCTTCCCGGATAATCTTTTTTGACATTTTTGAACTGCCTGCTTCGCGGTCAGTAAAAACAATGGGAATTTCTTTAATGCGGAAGCCTTTTTTCCATGTTTTAAAATTCAATTCAATTTGAAAAGAATAACCATCGGAATGTACATTGTCTAAATTGATTTTTTCCAATACCTCACGCCGGAAACATTTAAATCCGCCGGTGCCATCTTTGATGGGCATGCCCGTGATGATTTGTGAATATTTATTAGCACCAACGCTTAAAATCAATCGCGTTAACGGCCAGTTTATGACGTTAACCCCGGTGATGTATCGGGAACCAATCACCAGATCGTATTCTTTTATCGCTTTTAAAAAGTTGGGAATCTCGTCAGGATTATGGGAAAAATCCGCGTCCATTTCAAAAATATAATCATAGCCATTTTGTAGCGCGTATTTAAAACCCACCACATAAGCAGTTCCTAACCCTGATTTGCTGGCGCGTTTTATGATATGGATGTTTTTTTCTTTTTCCATAATTTTTTCCACGATTTGAGCTGTGCCGTCCGGTGAATTATCATCCACAATCAGTATGTTCAGATCTTTAATACCTAAAAATAAAATGCGTTCCAGTAGCAATTCGATATTTTGCGCTTCATTATATGTGGGGATAACAATTAGAGATTTCATCGGGGTTAGTTTCCTTTATCTTCAATAGGTGATTAGCTACCTGTATTTTTTATATTGTCGTTTAAATTTTTTCAGCCCTTCTTCCGCGTTTGACAAATGGATTCCAAGTTCTGATTCGGCTTTCTCAACGATAAATCCGGATTTTAAGGGACGCAGTGCCTGTTGGTTAAGCTGAGCTGAAGTGGTGGCTTTGATCAATTCGCTTTCAAGTCCGAATACTTCAGCAATTTTCAGCGCGAAATTATACCTGTCAATTACCTCACTGCCGGAGACATGAAAGATGTCCCATTTGTTTAGTTTAATTGATTGTAAAACTGCCGCGGCTAAATCATCCGCCAACGTTGGATTACCAAACTGGTCAGTAACAATTGTTACTTGCTGCTTATTTTTCAGCGCCTGGATCAGCCAGGTTACAAAGTTTGGCCGAACGTTGATTCCCGCGCCATAAAGCACCATCGTCCTTAGAATGGCATATTCAACATCTGAAGCCAGCAATACATTTTCACTGGCAAGTTTTGATTTGCCATAAAAGCCGAGAGGAGCGCTCACATCCGTTTCAACATAAGGACCAGCACTGCCATCGAAAATATAATCAGTTGAAATATGAATTATTTTAGTACCGATCTTCCTGGCGACGTAAATCAGGTTTTCAACAGCCTCAACATTCACTTTCCAGCATAATTCTTTTTGGTTTTCGCATTCATCAACATTGGTGAATGCTGCGGCATTGACAATATATTGTGGATAAAATTTCAGCACCGTGTCTTTTACCAATCTTCTGTCTGTTAAATCCAGTCGTTCGTATTGGAATTTTAATTTTGTATTGAAAGGATAATCGTGAATGTCAATCCCAAGCACTGAAAAATTTGATGCTGCTTCCTCCAATACCTTTTGACCTAATAATCCGTTGACTCCGGTAATAATCATATTTTCCATTAATTCACCACAGCTTGTTTAATCTGATGTAGTTCAAATTCCAGTTGATGTAGATTTTCAGTACCTTTAATCGTGCAGTTTTTTCCAGCGGTTATATTCGCGAAATGTGCTGCTGATACAGCGTTTCCCTGTTTTAAATAATGTATGGAAAAAGCGGCTAAAAAAGCGTCCCCACAACCTGTAACGTCTTTGACTTCAATGTTCCCAACAGGAGGGATGCGGCTAAATTTTACCACGCGCTTATCAAGATAAAAGACAAAAGAGCCTTTGGAACCAAGTGTTATATTTATAATTTTCAGCTTATCAGAAACAATACTTTTTCCAAATAAAATCAGGTCATTTTCCGTGACTTGATTTTGGTTCAACAAACTGGCTGCTTCCTGTTCGTTTAATTGCAGAACGTCAACGTTTTTTATCCATTTCTCCCAATTTATCAAAGGTCTGAAATACCTTGTCCCGTTTTTTTTTAATTCCCTGGCTAAACAGTGGAAATCCATGAATACGGGTTCTTTACGTGTTTTGCAAAAGTTTGTGAATGTTCCCAGGTTCATCTCAAAACCGGTAAAAAAATTGATCAACCAAAGATCCATTTTTTCTATTTTTTTCAGTTGTTTCAACTGTAGCGCGGGCATCAAGTTAGCGAGAATTTCATCCCGCTCTTCGTTCTCTTTATAGAGTAATTTTACACTGGTGTTTTTTTGAGCGACCTTTCGAACATAAGTTAAATTTATATTTTTGTAATTAGATAATTGTTCTTTTACCCGGTCATAAATATCTTCTCCAACAAAGCATACCGGGAAAATTTCATCAGTTGGAGAAGTGAGTTTCGCCATAAACAATAATGTATAAAGTAGTCCTCCTAATCCTTGAAATTCCCCGTTTTACCCCCAGCAATCCTGGGGTATTTCACGTTTATCATTTTCCAGATGCATCAGGCTACTTAGGCGCATTAGTTTTATTGAGATATAAAATCTCCCATTGTGATGAATGGTATTGTTGTGTCTTTCTTCGTGCATTTGAGTTTTAGTGGCTAAATAGTCACAGAAAATCAATGATATGGATAAAATATATAAAATACAAGTGAAATTCCACCAAGAATCCATGCTCCGAATTCAACTTCCCGGGCACGTCCGGCTAACAGTTTTATAATGGGATAGCTGGCGAGTCCGGCAGTAATGCCGATCCCTAAGTTATAAGTGAAGCTCATAAAAATGATAGCTAAAAAGGATGGTATCAGCTCTGTTTTATCAGAAAAGTTGATATTTTTCACCGAATCAATCATCAAAATTCCAACTATAATGAGTGCTGGGGCGTAAGCGCATTTTGGAATCGCGGTCAGGATTGGTGTGAGGAAGAGCGCCAGCAGAAACAGAATAGCTGTCACAAGAGCGGTAAATCCTGTTCTTCCTCCTTCTTCAATACCGGCAGCAGACTCAATGTAACTTCCGCTTGTGGTTGTTCCGCAACACGCACCGACAATCGTGGCAACTGCATCGGCTAACATGGGTTTTTCAATTTCAGGTAAATTTCCTTCTTCATCAAGAAAGCCAGCCCGGGCGCTCACACCGATCAAAGTACCAATCGTATCCACAAAATCCATCAGGAAAACGGTCAAAAGAATGGGAAGAAAGCCGATAGTAAAGACCGCGGTAAAATCGAATTGAAAAGCGATTGGCGCAAGAGACGGGGGCTTTGAAAAAAATGAATGAGGATAAACAACACTCGGAAGCGCAACTCCCAGTGCTTTTAATCCAAACGCCAGCAATGTGGTGCCCAAAATACCGATAATGATCCCGCCCTTGATTTTTCGAATCATTACCACTCCCATAAGAAAAAAGGCGAACAATGCCAGCAGCACTTCGGGTGAAGTGATCTTTCCGATGCTAACTGGTACGATGCTATCAGATAAATCTTTGACAACAAGTCCCGATTCGACCAATCCAATAAAAGTAAGAAATAGTCCGATTCCCACAACAAACGCGTATTTTAATGATGACGGAATCGATTTTGCCAGCCAGGATCTTAAACCAAAAATGGTGATCAAAACAAATATTACGCCACCAATAAACACAGCAGTGATCCCCGCTTGCCACGACATCCCCAAACTCAAAACAACAGTAAAAGCGATAAAAGCGTTTTCACCCATGTAAGGAGCAACAGCAATGGGGCGGTTGGCGTAAAACGCCATGATTAAAGTACCAACTGCCGCGGCGATAATGGTTGCTACCGTTGATGGACCTTTGGGAATCCCGGCATATTCAAGAATGCTGGGATTGACCACAATAATATATGACATGGTCAGAAAGGTTGTAATGCCGGCAATAATTTCCTGCCGGTAAGACGTCCCGTATTCCTCAAACTTAAAGTACTGGCGCATTTTTAATCCTCCTTATAGCTGATGAATTTTCACCTTTATTTGGGAAGTTTGCTGCCGTTATTTTTAAATTCGATAAATTTTTGTTTAATTGATTCATCCTGCAAACCTAATATTTGAGCCGCAAGCACAGCCGCGTTAATGGCTCCGGCTTTACCAATGGCACAGGTGGCAACTGGCACTCCGGAAGGCATTTGAACAATTGAGAGTGTGGTCTGGGATATTCCGCCATGGCTTGATAAAGGCGTTGCCGGCCCGGATCAGGCAACTCCTGATCTGACCTCAATCGTTCAGGTAATTGTGAATAAGGAC
>NBLI01000198.1 GCA_002084535.1 Candidatus Zhuqueibacterota bacterium 4572_119 | reverse complement strand
CCAGACAATTTCGTTCATCGCGGCGTATTTGGAAAATTTACTATCTTCAATGGCCGAAAGAACCATTTGTAATCCTTGTTCCCGCTCATCGGGAATCAAGGGCAGCCAGTTAATATGCCGGGTAATTTGACTGCGCCAAAATTTATATGACCCAATCCCAAAACAGGCGTCATGAGACATTGCTGTGTTTTCCCCAATTTTTTTGAGATTGGAAATTCCGGCTAAACCATGCCGAATCGCGGGGATGTATTTTCTCTTTTTACCTTCATAAAAAGCAATGTATGAAAGACTGCTGCCTTTATAAAATAAAAGTTCGGGAGCCGGAGATTTGTTTTGATTCATTAAAGAATCAGCATAATGCAGAGCGAGCATTATATTTCTGATGAATTCGGGCTCCCATTGCGCTGTTTCAAAGTCCATCATTTTGGATTGAATCATTGCTGCTTTGTAAAAATATCCGGCTGGATGAAATGGAGAATCATTAATTATATCATTGAAAATTTTTTCAGATTTATCATACTGATGCAAAATCGATAATTCTATTGCTTGTATTATTTTATTATCAAATTTTTTAATTTCGCTATGTTGTGCATAACCCGGATAAGCCATAAGCAGGGAGAAAAATAGTCCTGAACAATATTGAACAAGTTTGAATTTCGTCAATTAAAACCTCATATTCTGAATCTTTGTGATTGGAAAACAATCTAAACATAAAAAAGAAAAAAGCGAAATACAAGCAAAAAAGAATTCTTTAAAGGAATTTAATAACTGGTAAAGCAGTGATTAGCCGTATTATTTTGAGGCTGACAGTTAGGTTTATAAAAAACAAATAAGATGGTTTAAATTTCATTAATTTAATTGTAAATAAGAATCCAGAAACTTTTCATTAATTGAAAGCGTTGAATCATTATTAAATAAATAACAACAGGAGAATATTTAGTGCCGGGTGACAGCGAAGTTATTAGGCAGAACTAATACTTAATTAAACAGGGCGGTATTGTGAACGCTTGTTACCAACGTACAAAAAAATATCATACGATGAAAATAGCGAAGAAGAACGAATTGCTGGTTGGATTAACAATTGATCGGTTCAAGGGGATACAACCATCCACATTAATAAAAATAATAAATAAGCTGGGTCTGGAATTCGCGGAACTGACCAGGTCGGTTTTTGATGATCTTGAAAATGTCAAAAAAACTTTGGGAAACATGGAGACCGGACTCCATTTACCAAATTTACACGACTCCGGTTTTGATTTTTCAAATAAATCCAGAGAAAGCGATATCAAAAACCTGATCAAATTAATTAATGAAAATCATCAGGAATTAAACATTAATTATTGCCTGTCGCATCCGCCGGAAGGTAAGACCGCCAAAGAAAAATGGGAGGAGTCAACAAATTACCTTTTGGAAAATCTCAAGCAAATAGACGCGCCGGAATGAAGTGTCTTCATCTCTCCGATTGCCAGGATAATTTTGACGCGCATTTGCCTTTTGGTCAAGGGGGCGGGCTTCCTGTTGATGAGATTTTAGCCCAGCTTAAAAAGACTGATTACAGTGGATTTATTAATCTTGAATTGCTGCCGCGTAGTTGGAAAGATATTAGACCACTTATCGATAGTTACCTGAAAGTTGTCAGGACATTTAGCAGAAAGAAATATTTCAAAACAAAAATTCGATTGTTTTTTTATAGTATTCTGCTCAGAACAAAAGTTAAAGATGCTTTTCAGAAGTGATCATCGCGTACGTGCCAAAAGCGTTGTGATTTTTGATCATTATTCTAAACTTCTTTATTTAACTTTTCAGCTAATCAAACCTTTCTTATCCCCTCGATTTGCAGGTCCTTTTTTTGAATTTTAAGATTCAGATTTTTATAGCTTTTATTTCTTAATTGCAAAACGTCTTCTTTGTTGTCGCCGATGATAAAAAATAGGTAAGCGTTTTCTTCCAAAAAAATGTTTATTTTTCCAGGGATGAACGATTTCTCGTCAAAAAAACTGTTCTCACGTTTGGGAAAGTCATTGCTAATCTCAGAGAATTCACCTGCCGGATAAGTAGAAATGCCGATCCAGGCTGGATAATTGGCATTGTCATTTCTCACCACATGATTCTTGCGCGCGATATATAATATTTTATCAATCGATGACCAGTGAACAACATAGTCCCGTGCTTTTGCTGAACCCGAAATCATCGGCGTAATGGCAAAGGGATACTTATTCTTGCATTTAATGTTCGCAATCATGACCGGTAAAGAATCCGATATAGAAATTTTTTCAGTTATGTCGAACGAATTATAAATTCGTGTCAAGCTGTCGCTGCTGAGCACTGCTTTAGCCTGCGAGCGCTCTAACAATGTTCCTCCCACTTCAAGCACATAGTCTTCCAGAAATTCATGGGTGAGAAAACTTAGTCCCTGGTACTTCGATGTGTTGGGTAAGCCGGTTTCACCAAAATAAAAGAGCCCGTTTGTGTTGGTAAACATAAATGTATGGCTTTGATTCGGTTCTATGATTATTTTTTTCTGCCCGGCTGTTGTTTGTGAATGGATGGGTTTGAAGAGCATTAACAGAATTAAAAAAAGAGTTAATAATTTGTAAATCGAATAATGTCTCAAAGTTGTCCTCTCCTGAAGTTGTTATGCTGTTACATGAGCATTAAAATTTTTAACCTTATTGAATTATGCGAAAAATGTACGGAGTCTCCGCGTCAAGATTAACCTTTATTTGAAAATCTTTGGAAATTTTTGATGATGTTTTAATATTCGTTAGAACGTCGATTTTGTTAAGCTTATTTGATATCTTTTTGTTAAAAAATGAATTTGATAACTGCAACCGACAATTTTCGATTTTTTCACCAAAGTTTAAAATGACCAAAAATGAATCATTTTTATCTTTTCTAGTATAAGCAAAAACCTGATTTTCAAAGTTTGATGAAATCTTTATCATTTCCCCTCTTTTTAAAGCAGGCTGGTGTCGTCGCAACAGGATGAGTTTTTTGTAAAAATCAAAAAGATTGTTTCCCTGTACATCCCACTTCATGTTGGCTGTTTTTTTCAGCAATCCGGTTTCCTGCCCATAATAAATGAGTGGTGTCCCCGGGATTGTTAATAACAAGGCTGCAGCCAGTTTGGTTTTTCGTTTCCCGAATTGTTTGATAAATCGTTCCATGTCGTGATTTTCCATGTAACGAAAATCCTGTGTTTCAGCCGGATAATTTTTTTTCGTTTTTTCCAGCCCAAGAAAAATCGCGGACAGGGGTTTCCTGTTTTCAAGAACATCAAGCACATTCCCAAAAAAATCGGTGTCATAGGACATATCAAATTCATCTTTGTGAAATTCCGGAGAGCGGGGGAGAACTTCGTCGATCAAGAGAAAGTCCGGGTTTATATTTTTAAGCTCCCTGCGGAATATTTTCCAAAAATCGTGCGGAACGCCCCAGGCAACATCACAACGGAATCCGTCCGCGCCGAGATTCGCCCAAAACTTTGCCGCCTTTAATATATAGTGACGTACATTGGGATTCTCGTAATTTAAATTAGGTAATGTGTCCCAGTCATTATGAAATTCATAACAATAAAATTCGTTTTTATTCTGATCCGGCTTTTTCCAGTGGTACCAATCCCGGAAAGCAGAAAAAGGATTGTTAAAAGCGGAGCGAAAATAGGGATGTTGATCCGAACTGTGATTGGCGATAAAATCAAGTAAAACTTTTATCCCGGCTTCACGCGCGACTCCGATTAACTTTTGGAAGTCTTCCATACTCCCGTAATCTGTCTCAATACGGAAAAAATCGCTCGGTCCGTAACCATGTGATGTGGGGCTTTCATTTATTGGCATCAGCCAGATACAATTTATTCCCAAAGTTTTCAGATACGGGATTTTGTCGATGATGCCTTTCAGGTCTCCGCCTTTGCTGAATTTTCTCGGGAAAATTTCATAAACAATGGCATCTCTTGACCATTGGGGTGTGCGGCTGAAATTCTGTATTTTTACTTTACCTTTATCCACATTGAGCGAGAGGGTCGCGTTGCTGCTGTTACCATATTTATCTTTTTCAACGAGGTAAAAATAGTAAGTGCCATTATTGTGCGGTGTAGGAATAGAAAACTTCCCGGTTTGTTTCAGGTCAAATCGCTGTGGATTATTAATGTCCTGAAACCACAAAAAATCAATTTTTTCTCCCATTTGGCTGTGACTCGATGTAGCGTCAAAAACAATTTTCCCCGGTCCGAAAACCGCTTTGACATCGATGATCGGCGCCAGGTTAAGCGATGACGTTTTTATAGAATTGAAACCTTCCCAGCCATCAGCAGCTTTCCTCGGATTAGCAGGATCAGGAATCCAGTGCTGTCCGTTCACCACAAATTTGTACTCATATTCACCCGGATCCAGATTCAGCCAGGCAGCCCAGTTTCCATCACGATCATAATCAAACAATGGATTATCTGTTGCGGACCAACGGTTAAATTCCCCGGCGACTGAAACTGATTCGATGGAAGTTTCATAAATCGAGAAGAATAGAGAATCTGACAGTTCAAACTTTACCGGGTATTCTCGCTTGACGAACGCGTACACATCCACGGTATCTGGTTTGCTTTTTAAAGTGCCATCACTGATCTGAAGCGTAAATAAGTATCTGCCGACTTTGTCCGGTACAAAATTCGGGAATGGTAAATTTTTATTTTTCAGCGAGCTCTGACTTGATTGGGGTTTGTCGATCAGCTTCCAATTATATTGAGCAATCGGCTCATTATCCGGATCGTAGCAAACACCGCTGTTAAGATGCACGGTTGAATTGATTCCGGCAACGATCGTATAACCTGCGTCTGCTACAGGCGGCATGTTAATCGCGTTAACAATAAAATAACTTTCTACTTTGCGGGCTTTGTTATTTTGCTTGTCCCGCGCGTTGATTTCGAGCAAATATTCTCCGTCTTTGAGTTTGCCCGGGAAAATTTCAACGCGGTTTAGTTTTTGATTGAATGTAAATGGTATCTTTTGTCCGTTTAAAAGAACCGCTGTGTTTTTTGAATCCAGTTCGGATTGTCCCAGACCAGACCGGTAAGTTGCTGAAATTCTGACGTCTGCTGTTTTTAAAATTGATCCGGTTTCCGGTTTTAAATTCAAAATTTCCGGTGACTGCGGAGACTTGACCCAAAGGATAGAATTGCTGTGTTCACCTCTCCAGTGAGGATTTTTTGGATCTTTGATCCACATCGAACCATTAACCAGGAAACGGTACTCATATTCGCCCGGTTCCAATTCAATAGAGGTTTTCCACAATCCACTGCTGCTTTTGAATAGGGGGTGAGACGTTTTTGACCAGTTATTAAAATCCCCGGCAACATGGACAGACTTTGTGGCTTCCGAAGTTACTAATTTGAATTCAACATTTTGTCCGGCAAACAATGTTGAATTAGATAAAATGAAGGTGATATAAATTAGAAATAATTTACGCATTAATTTAATAGCCCTGTTATTTTGGGGAGAATTTTGATTGGAGTTAAATATAATAATTCAATCTAAAAAAATCAAATCATATTGTGTTGGTTGCTAAAAATTAATATTGTATTATTGTGCTAAAATCAGGCTGTAAATAATTTCGTAAAGGAAAACTCTACAATCGCACTGATGTGTTAAACCAAGTAACAAATCAACTTCAAGCCGGTGACATTCTATTAGAAAAAACGCCCTTTCGTTTA
>NBLI01000197.1 GCA_002084535.1 Candidatus Zhuqueibacterota bacterium 4572_119 | reverse complement strand
ATGGTATAAGGTCCCGGTGAATGCGCGCTGGTTTGAAGAAATACTGTTCGATTAATTCCATTGAGACTGGCACTATTTACAACAACGCCCCCGGAAATAGAGTAATTTGAAATATTTTCAGCGGAAAGCCTTTCAATGTCCTCGCTGAATGTAACTTCAACAGAATTTTCATTTATTGCCAATACTTCAGTAATATGGGGGGGGGTTCTGTCAATGTAATTGTAAGATATGGAAATTGCTTCAGTCATTATGTTGGGATTGACTGCCCTGTCCAAAATGTTTGCGACCCGCAGGGTATATGATCCCGGCACATGCAAGGTGGTTGTCAAGCGTACAGTTTTGTTATCCACATCAAGTTCAGCCGATGTAACTGAAACTCCGCCAGTGCTTTGATAGTTATCCACATTCTCGGCTGACAACTCACTTACTGTTTCACTAAAAGTCACAATTACATGATTTTCATCCAATGCTTCGACATTTTCAACAGTAGGAGGAGTCAAATCAATGTATTCGTACGGATGTTGGGTTCCGGGGAGAATCTCATTGTTTTGGCTGGAATTATCTTTCACATTGTTTATAGTGGCTGAATAATAACCGGGAACATGGTTTGATGTCTCCAAATGAACGGTAATATTATTTTCATCCAATAACGCGCTGTTTATTGTGATGCCATCGCTTAAGTTATAATTTAGAACATTTTCAGCTGATGTCCTGTCAAGCTCTTCACTAAATGTAATGTCAACTCTATTTTCCGATGGAGCATTAATAGCCGTGATAAAAGGCGGAATTCTGTCTATATATTGGTAGGGGATGCTGATGTTGGGAGCAATAGTATTTGGAGAATTGGCTCTGTCTTTTATATTGCTGGCAACAAGCTGGTATTCCCCTTCTGTATGTACTGACGTTGACAGTTGCACGGTATGTCCGTTTGCTTCCAGAAGGGCTTGATAAATGTTGACGCCTCCATTTATTTGATAGTTGGCTGGTTCTTCTGCATTATTTTCCTGAACAGATTCATTAAATCTAACAATTACAAGGTTCGGCTCCACTGCCTCTGCAAATAACACGAATGGAGGCGTGGTGTCAACGTATTGATAATCAAGGTAGCTGTTATTTACTATAGAATTGGGCGAATTAGCATTGTCTTTAATATTATTAACTGTAATTCGATAGGCGCCTTCACTGTGAACACTTGTAGAAATAATTACGGATTCACCTGTGGCATCCAAAATTGCATCTGATATAACGATGTCTCCACTAATGTGATAATTTGTGATAGTTTCCGCTGATGACTCTAAAATCTCTTCGCTAAAAAGAAGCTTCACCTGGCTATCTGAAAGGGCAATCGCATTGATAATTTCCGGCGGTGTCGTGTCAATGTATTCATAATTTAAAATGGTTCCTTCCGCGATTGGGTTGGATGTTGTTGCCCTGTCTCGAATGTTGGAAACTGTTAATGAATAGCTGCCCTCTTCATGTGATGAGGTTGTTAAGGTAACAGTAACCAAATCCGGGTCCAAAACAGCTTGAATTAAATTTATCCCGGGGCTTAAAATGTAATTGGCGGTTAATTCCGCGGATTCGCTTTCAATTGGCTCGCTAAAAACTAACATCAGTTCGTTCTCTGCCGTCATCGCTATTTCTGTAATTGTCGGTGGAGTTGTGTCCCAATATTCATAAGCAAAAGAACTTCCATCAGCGATTAAATTCGGCTGACTCGCCTGGTCTTTTACATTGTTAATTGTAATAGTATATTGTGATTCCTGGTGTGATGAAGTTGCCAAAGTCACAAACCTCGAGGTTGCGTCGAGGGTCGCTTGATTAATCTGAATCCCCTGATTAATTGCATAGTTTGATGGTGATTCCGCCGAAACTCTATCCATCGTTTCGCTAAAATGGACGATAACCTGGTTTTCCGTTATTGCCTGTACTTCAAGTATTGTTGGCGATATTTGATCGATGTATTCGTACACGATACTGCTGTTGGGTGCAATTACGTTGGGAGCTGCTGCCCTGTCTTTAATGTTGCCTATGGAAATAGAATATTCTCCTTCTAAATGCGGAGTTGTAGAAAGATGAACCGTTCGGGTGTTTTCGTCCAACTCGGCAGACACAACTTCAATCGCCGGGGTTATCTGGTAATTAGAAATATTTTCCGCGGATGTTTCATCAACCGGCTCACTGAATGTTACATCAATATTTGTTTCACCCAAGATGGTTAAAAGCTCTATCGTTGGGGGTGTTGTATCAACGTATAGATATTCAAAAGTCGTGTTTTGGGCGATGGTATTGGGTACGCCTGCCAGGTCTTTAATATTATTAACAGTCAATAAATACGTTCCCTCGACATGTTGGGAGGTTGTTAAGTTGACTGTTTTCAAATCTTCGTTTAGCCTGGCTGCAATTATTTCGATCCCATTGTTTATCGTGTAATTTGAAAGTAGTTCGGCTGAATTTTGGTTAACAGGCTCACTATAAACCACATGAATACTTTGTTCATTGTTGATTTCCACCTGAACAATTTCAGGGGCTGTCGTATCAATAATTTCATATTCAGCACTGGCATTATCAATGATCTTGTTTGGTGGCTCGGCGACGTCATAAATATTATTAACAACTATTGTATGGATTCCTTCGCTGTGCTCAGTCGTTTCCAAATGAACTGTAGAGCCGTTAATGTCAATTTGGGCATTTACGACTTCCACATCTCCGTCGATGGTATAGTTGTTTATATTTTCCGCGGAACTGGCAGAAATGCGTTCACTGAAATTAACATCTAATGAGTGCTCATTGGTCACTGAAACGTTTGTTAGCGTGGGAGGAGACGTATCATGAATTTCATAGCTTATTTGGCTGTTTGGTTGTATTTCATTGGGCGTCAGGGCTTTATCAAAAACATTATTCACGGTAAGTGTATATGAGCCAGGAATATGTTGATTGGTAATAATATGAACAGTTCTCTGGTTTGGGTCAAGGATAATGGAGTTTATCGTGATTTCTGGGTTAATTTGATAGTTCGATAAATTTTCGACGGATGAACGATCCATCTCCTCGCTATAAGTTAAGTCCAGGTTTCTTTCATCGTTGACAGTAATGCTGGTGATAAAGGGTGCTTCTGTGTCTATTGGAGCTATATCAATACTAACTTCTTGAGAAAAAGCACTTTCATTGCCAGAGCTGTCATAAGCGGTTACTGCAATAAAATAGGTTAGTCCTTCTGTTAAATTGTTGATAGTATGGCTGGTTGTTTTTCCAACGTTTATTGGCTCGTAATAATTCCCGGACGAAGTGCCATAATAGAGGTTGTACCCATTTAGATCCCTCTCCTGGTTTTCGTCCCATGTTACAAGCATACTTTGGCCCATAGCCGCGGTTGAAAAAATAATTAGCATTAAAATAACAAAAATCCCTGTGGTGCGTTTCCCTGGTGCGTGCATTTTTTTCCCTTTTCTTCCCTTTTGCGTATTGCTGATTCTTAAATATTAATGTTTCCGTAACTACTTGAAATTAAAATACTAATAGATTGTTATCACTCTAATACGCAACAAGTGTGCCATTTTTTACAACACGCCTTAAGTACTAAAAATACAGCAAGATAGGTTGTGGTGTAAAGTCATTAAAAATAAGCGATCTTACAGGGCGGTAATTCAAATTTGAAAGATATGCAATATAATTTGAATAATATTATTATGTTGTGACTATTATTCAATCTTGTTATCAAGCTTTGTTGTTGTTAATGTGGCAAAAGGCTTTATTGTACTATAAATTAGAAGGATAGAAAAGGGTATTTGCGTAATGAAATATTCGCAGTTTATTGGAGGTGGTGATGAAAAACGAGAGATGTGGGCTGAATGGATGAAGGAATGGATTTTATGGTTTTCTCAAAAAAAAACCTTCCCTGTTATAGGGAAGGTTATAAATAGTACCTGGCAAAGTTGAGAAAATTATTTACACATTTCTTTTCCAGCTGGGATGTTTAATATTATGAAATTTTATTTTATAATTTAATGATCTCGGAGAGACGCCAAGCAATTTTGCGGCATCTTTTTGAATCCACTTGCTTACTTCTAATGCTTGAAATATGGATTCTTTTTCCAGTTCGTCAAGCTTCAGCGTATTGAGTGCCGCGCTTGATCCAGAGCTTTTCCGTACGTATATTACCAGGCCAATGATGATTTTTTAACAAGCGCATGGATTCTTCTGTAAAGCCCCGGATGTTTTTTCTCAATTCGCTGCTAAATTTACGCCTGAAGAATTCCGCAATGAGCGGGATGTCTTCTTTTCTGTCCCTTAATGGTGGAACATTTATCAAGACAACATTCAGCCGGTAAAACAGATCCGCCCGGAAGTTGCCTCTTTCAATTTCCTGCCAAAGGTCTTTATTGGTTGCTGTTAATATACGAACATCGACATGGATGGACTTGTTGCCCCCAATACGCGTAAACTCTTGGTCCTGAAGGACTCGCAGGATTTTTGCTTGAGTGAAAGGATTCATGTCGCCAATTTCATCAAGGAACAGCGTACCTTCGTGCGCCTGTTCAAACTTGCCCAGTCTTGTTTGGTACGCGCCCGTGAAAGCGCCTTTTTCATGTCCAAACAACTCGCTTTCCAGCAAGCTTTCCGGCAAGGCGGCACAATTCACCTTAATATATGGTTTCTTACTTCTTAGACTGATGAATTGCAGCAGACCAGCGATAAGTTCTTTACCCGTGCCTGTTTCACCCTGAATGAGTATGCTGGCATTGCTCTTTGCGACTTTTTTAATGAGCTTTAGAATTTCTTTAATTCGCGGGCTTCGGCTTACTAAAGGATAATAGTAGTCGAATCCGTAATTTTTTCCCCAACTCCTGGATAGTTTTTCCGGAGTTTCCAGGCTAGGCTCAGCCCAGCTTAGGTCGAGTTCCTCTGCGAAATTATTCATGGTTGCCCTATGATCGATTGTTTGCCATTTACCAAATAAAAAGGACAACCCCAACCAGGCTTAGGATGTTGATGCAAAGGTGTCGTTCTGAAAAAACCTAGTTGGGATTGTTAAGTTGCCTTGTCTGAGATGCAGCCCAATTTATTTGACTAAAGTTAGTTTGGAAGGTGATTTTGTGGCTATCTATTAACAAAAGTTGTGCCAAAAAAAACAAAATAAAGCAGTTGATTGTAATATCGCTCTGTTTTGATAGGAATTAAGCTTGCTGTGAAAGGTAATGGCTAAAATAACAATATGTTATGCGCAGTAAAGATAAAAATAAATTTTTCACTTAAAAAACAAAAAGAAAAAAACCAATAAGTTGTTAAAAAAAAAAAAATGGATAAAACCCGCTCAACTATGTACAAAATCCAGTCATTAACCTGATTCTTTTGTGGTTTTTATCAATTTTTTCAGGTTTTCGTTTGTAAATATTTTCCAGTCTGTAAGAATATGTTTATTGTATAAATACTTTGCCAATCGAACAATCCTTGGTATTGCTAATTTTGCTTTTTTAATGATATCCTCCCGACAAATTAAATCATCGCGGCTACCATCATAAATTAGCTTTCCCTTATTAAGAACCAGGATTCTATTGACCAATTGAAACACAATATCCATATTGTGCGTAATAAGGAAAATTGTTGTTCCTTCACGGTTTAGCCTATGTAAAATTTGAACGATTAGCTTTGTGCCTTTTGGATCAAGCCCTGCTGTTGGTTCATCTAAAATTAACATCCTGGGAGCCATCGCCAATACACCAGCCAGGGCAACACGTCTTTTTTCACCTTCACTCAGGTGATTCGGAACGCGATTCTTGATTTTTTCATAGTCCATGCCAACATATTCCAGAGCTTGTTTTACCCGGTCGTTTATTTCACTTGTCGGCAGCTTTAGCTTTTGTGGTCCAAAGGCAACATCCGCGGCAACACTATCTTCAAAAAGCTGGTTTTCCGGAAATTGAAAGACTACTCCGATTTTTTTTCGTAACTCGGTGAGCGAATAGTTTTTTCCCCAGATATTTTCATTATCGACATAAATCGTTCCGGTTGTGGGCTTTAGCAAGCCGGTAAACTGTTGCAGCAATGTTGTTTTGCCTGATCCGGTGGGTCCTACTAAACCGACAAACTCGCCATCTGAAATTTGCAAGTTGATTTCCCGTAGGACCTGTCTTGATTGAGGAATGTTCTGGCTATAAAAATAGCCGATGTTTTCAAGTCTTATTTTCATTTTCCATTTTTTCCAAATACAATCCGGCATAACTATCTGTCATTCCCGCGATATGGTCGGCAATGATCCTGATAAATGACGGGTTATTGATGACGGTTTTTTGCGTCCAGTATTTTTTTTCAATTTTAATTTCTTTTCCGATTCTTGCAACAATATATTCAGGAAGTTTGAGAGGAGATGTTATGAATTTTTTAAATAGCATTCGTATGGTGTTTTTGTTCGTATTGTTAATATCATTTCCAGCGCATTTATAAATAATTTTTTCATAAATAAACTTGTTTAAATCCAATTGTAAAGGTTCGACCTGTTCGCTAAAATGAATGATCTCCCTATCGAAAAACGATATCCTGTTTGTATTTTTGTAAAAGTTGTCAATTTCCTGTAGTGTGGTATTAATAACATCATCCATTAAAAAATTTATCAAACCATGAATAAGTTGATTTCTGAACCTGTATATGTCCTTCGCGTAAAGTTTAGCTAAATTAAGTTTTTTCTCAACGATTTTAATAATATTTACATTTCTGACAGACTCGATCTCGACCAGTTTTGCCCTGATACCGTCCTCCAGATCGTGTGTGCGCTGGGCGATTTCATCACAGATAGCAACGACCTGTCCTTCAAGTGTTGTTGCATGATCGAGGTCAAAATTTAATCCTTCAAATGAGAAATCCGGGTAATGATAATTATCTCTCAATAATCTCGTATGCTTGAGAATGCCCTCGCGGACAAACGAAGTCAGGTTTAAGCCGTCGAACAAATACTTTGTTTCGATATGATCTAACACCCGGAGACTCTGGTAGTTGTGCTTGAATCCACCCATGTTAGAATTTGTTAAGATTCCATCGAGATTG
>NBLI01000196.1 GCA_002084535.1 Candidatus Zhuqueibacterota bacterium 4572_119 | reverse complement strand
GCGGGAGTTGACAGCTTTAAAGTGGAGGGCAGAACAAAATCTGTTTATTACGTCTCACTTATCACACGCGCTTACCGGAAAGCTCTCGATGATCTGTTAAGTGGTAATCCGTTCAATCCTGAACTTTTTCTGGATATTTTCGCCACCGCGAACAAAGGTTTTACCGCGGGTTTTCTTAATGGCAATCCGGGGCACTCCGCGCAAAAATATGATGGCACAATGGCGGAAAATCAGCATTACCGCTTTGCCGGAATTGTACGTGATTATGATAAGGATCGTAAGCTAATGAAATTTGAACCAAAAAATAAAATTTGCCAAGGAACGAAACTGGAAATAGTCTCTCCACAAAAAACCGTGCCGTTTACAGTAGAACAAATTTATAATGACAGAATGAAAGAAATTGATATGGTTAGTGGGGGCGTGGAAACAGTCTGGATCACCTGTCCGGATAAACCGGATGAATTTTCATTGGCAAGGTTGAAGATAACAGATTAATCTACATACCAGAAAAAAATATCTGTTTGTAGAACCATAAAAAACTTGAAGAATAGTTAAACTTAAATTTCTAAATAAATTATTTCCCCGTGTCCTCATGGGCTCTGCGCTTGAATATGGACCCAATTCAAAACAGCTCGATTTGCGGCTGCAATTTTGCCTGATTTCTTATTTTTTTTCGATTTAACTTTTTCACGTCCTCTTTGATTAAAAACAACTCACGGTGAAAGCGCCGGGTTTGCTGTAGAGCTGCTTTCTGGGCTTTGGCAAGCGCCTGGGTCAAATTCAATTCTGCTTTATCGATTTGGTTTTTTTTCAAATAAAACTGACCCAATCCCCAGCAACCCCAGAACGCGTCGTTGTCAATTTCCAGGGCACAGCGAAAAAGCTGCTCAGCAGTTTTTGATTTCTTAAGCCGCATCAGTATATTTCCATAGTCAAAATAATTTTTCGCGTCCAGCGGATTTTTTAAAATTGTAAAAAAGAAAAACCGGTCACGGCGGTTTTCCCAATATTTTTTCATGCTGATTTTTGCCGCGATGAGTATCAATAGAAAAATATTATTGGCTAAATTGTCTTCTAATTTCAAAATATCAACTGCTTGCTGCAACTGATCCCTGAGCTCAAATTTCTTCACCTTTTTTATCAATTTATCAACGCGTTTAATCAGCGTCGGCAAAATAAACGGTAAATCTTTTTCCACACTTTTTAATATGGCGTTTTTTAAATCTTCTGATAATTTTTCCTGGTCGCCATCTGGAATAACTTCTGATAAAAATCCCGTTTGATTCATCTTATCTTTGAATAACTGATATAAATAATATGGCAAATGTACTAATTCGTCAAAATACAGCTCTATCATGATCTCACCCCGAAGGATTGATGAAATTAATCCTTCAAAGGGTTTAATTTCTTTGTGTTCGATCAAACGGCGCCAGAACACATGCCATTGACAAATTTGTTTCGTTTTTTGCAAGATGAGCGGATCGCGGTTGAGTAAATCCGGGTCTTTAACTTTGAGGCTGTCCATTCCTTCCAGCAAAACGGTAAGTGTATCCACAAACTGCAAACCATCTTTTAAGGAAATATTAAAAATTGTTTCCCAGAGCGGGTTATCCTCCACAGGTAAATTTAGGTCGGTGTGCGACTGCAAAAAAACCAGCGCTGTGATAAGCGCGTCCTGGTCTTTACCCAAACGCGAGGCAAACAGTTCAGCCAGTAATTTTTCTTCGATGTTTTTTATTAAATCACCAGTGATGTACCTGGGAAGAATAGTGGCTCTTATTTCGCGGCGGAATTCTTCGGGTTTTTTAAGTTTATCAAATTTGATCGAATTAGTTTCCACCAACTCACGAATATCCCGCAGAAGTTCCAGCTCGTCAAACCGGATAGATTTGAGCTTTTTATTGGAGTGAAGGACATCAGCTAAATGTTCAGAATTATAAATTAACCGTTCAAGGCTGGATCGAGGAGCGCTTTTTTTCGCTTTTAGATTACTTATTGATTCGTCAACAAGTGTAAAACGAGGTGAAGCATTTGTCAGAATGTTATCCATATTCCGATTCTTTTTAGAGTTATTGTGGATAACTCTTGTTTTTGTCAACCTATTTCAGGACAAGACATTTTAAGCTAATAGCTAATAGCTAACTGCTAATAGCTGTTTCAAGTTTTTTGAAAGTATCCAATGCCACAGGTTCAATCTTTTATATTACAAATGATTTTGGTATCCGTAGAAAATAATTGTGTAATCGGGATTACAATCTTTAAGCTTTTCTTGTCCAAACGTTGATATTAATTTCATTTTTTATATGCAAGTTATCCTGCAAATTGCTAAATTTTACTCACTGTCACCGGTATTAATCATTTTCACAATTAACACTCTTTTTAAGCAATACCTGGTTCTGCATCATTGATTCCATACACTCACAAACCTCAAAATGGCAAAATTTTATGACACTTTCTAATTGTCCAAGTTTTCTGGCGTAAACAGGATGTCCCAACAAGACGCGCAATCTCGTCCATATATTTTTGGGTGAAAATGTTAACAAAAAATATCCGTCCTTCTTGAGAACCCGGCATGACTCTTCAACGATTGGAATTATGTCTTTGACATATTCAACTAATCCCACCGCGGTTATTACATCCAGCGAATTACTTTTAAATGGCAAACTCTGCGCTTTTGCTTTTACATATCCGGCTTCAGGGAATCTTTCTTTTGCCTGCTTTAGCATGGATTCAGTGAAATCCAATCCGTAAGATTTGGAAGCAGAGTCCAGAAAAAAAAGCACATTCCCTGTCCCAACTCCCAAATCAAGCACTGTTTTACCTTTTATATCTGCCTTTTCAATGAGTTGACGAAAATTTTCATTCTCTTTTTCTAATATATCTCTAAAAGGATAGTTATCACGAAACAAATCAAATAGTCTTCTTTTTAATCTCCAGAATAATTTACTCATAAAGTAAATACCTTTTTCTTTTTTGAATAAATTTGTCCAACTTTTCCTGCCAGGATTGTATGATTTTTTTTGGCGGCTCGCCATTCTCAATGGCTGATGGAGTCTCGTTATTTCCAAACATGATTAATGGACTACGCGGCGACCTCCACTGAAATTCATCAAAATGATTTTTTTGAACCGCTGAAATTAAAAACAGACCAAAAGTCACCGAAGGAAACTTTAGCGGGTCTGTAATAAATAATTTTAATCCACGACAAAGTTGACCTTCAAATTTGGGATTCATCGCGGCGCCAGGCATATCCACCGGGATATAACTTGTGGTGTCAACGCGAATTCCCGGTATATCCGCGTTGTCCAAAATTTGCTTTAATTTCGAATTATTTATCCAGGGAGCGCCAACATTGATAAATGGTAATTCGGTGCCGCGTCCTTCTGAAATATTAGTTGTTTCCAGCAATCCCATTCCAGGGTAAAGCAGCGCGGCTGTGGCTGAGGGCATGTTGGGGGAAGGTTTGATCCATTTCAATCCCAATTCATCATACCAGCTATCACGGCGCCAATTTTTCATTTTGATCACTTTCAGATCCGCTTTTACACCGTTGGCAAGCCAGCCCTCATCATTGAACATTTTTGCCAGTTCACCAACTGTCATCCCATGCCTTAACGCAATGGGATGAATGCCAACGAAAGATTTATATTCTTCATCCAATACAGGTCCTTCAACCATTGTCCCGGTGATAGGATTTGGTCGGTCGAGTACTAAAAACTGAATATTGTTTTCAGCAGCAGCCTCCATACAAAGAGACATGGTGCTGATATAGGTGTAAAACCGGGTTCCCACATCCTGGATATCAAAAATTAACACATCGATGTTTTCAAGCATCTGCGGTGTTGGCTTTTTCGTTTTCCCATAAATGCTAAAAATCGGAACACCTGTTTTAGCGTCCACGTTGGTTTTTATTTTAAATCCACCTTCGACATCGCCCCGAATACCGTGTTCAGGACCGAACAAAGCTGTCAGCTCAACTCCGGGCGCTTCAAATAATAAATCGATCACATGATTGCCCTTTGAATCAATGCCGGTCTGATTGGTGATAACGCCTACTTTTTTTCCAGAAATCAATTCCAGCTTTTCTTCCATCAAAACATCCAGCCCGATTTTTATTTGAGGCGGATTTGCTGTTAGACTCTGGTTGTAAGAACTTAATAATATTATGAAAATTAATAAAAAAAGGGAAGGATAATAAATTTCAGAACTGAAAAACTTCATAGTTTTATTTTCGCGTTTGTTTCCTGAACATTTGTTTTTATTTTATGGCGCAATGATATCAGTGCCAATAATAACCTTAATATCGTATAACTGACGACTGACAATTACATCGGGCAAATTAAAGTCGCCTGCCATTCTCCGCGCTAAATCTGATTTTGCTGATTCGCATTTGATAAAGGAATTTGGATAATTCAACTTATCAGCATTTCGATAATCAACAATGACCAACCGGTTCTCTTTGAAACTTTGGTGATGAAGCTGGTTTGCTAATTTCCTTGCCAGCCCGCTGACACGGGAGCCATTAAGAATTTCCATATAATAATCACTACTGGCATCACCCGATTTTACGTATTGATCCGAAATCGAAGGCATTTTGAAATCAGCGCCCAACACCAGTGTAAAGTCTAATGGTTGAGCTTGAACTTTGGTTCGAAAATATTTTTCGAACAGGTTTTGATAATTTATGATTGTTCCGGTAATATTATCCAGTTTCGCTGATTCACTGCTTTTTCTCCACAATATTTTTGATGTTTTAATCCTGTATCTCGATATCAGCGCTGAAACCTGTTCAGTTGATGATGTGCTGCTTATATCCCGGATAAAAGAATCTAAAGAAATTTGTTTCCGGGAACCATTAATGATTACGACACGATAACTCACCGGGACCGAAAACTGCGGTTGTTCTTCAGTTGAAGAAATTACACTGTCGCTGGCAACCGATTCAATTAAAGTATCAACTGGAATTTCAGCGATAAAATCTGTTGAACCAGTTTCAAGACTATCAACGGCTTCTCCGGCAATACTTTCGTCCGATTCGGCTTCCCTGATTGAATCCGCGGTGATTGTTTGAACCCGCTGCGGATCTTTCAAATCGCGCAAATACCCAGGAATATAAGTTATTGCGGCATAGCCAATTAAAGTGAGAATAATTAGCACAATGAAAAAATTTATCAATTTATGAACGGGAAATCCGGATTTCTCTACCGGTGTCTGGCGCTTGTAAACCCTCCGGTGTAGTTCCCTATCCAGTGAAAATTTATCCATGCTTTCCCTATCATCACCATTCAGACTTTCATCTTCCCATGTTTCCCGGTAGCGGACTCCTTTAATAACGATCTGCCTCTCATGGGATTCATTAGTTTCAACCTCTTCTGTTGTTAATTCAGTTTCCTTGTCTTCATAAGCGAGTCGTTTTATTCCTTTTACACGAATCAAAATTGCGGACGCATCCTGCTGGGGATTTACTTTCACTGATTCGTTAACGATTGTTTCACACGACTGAACAGGTTCGGATGAACTTATAATCAGGCTGATGTCCTGTTCCGGAATCGTCTGCGCCACATTACCCGTACAAATTAGTACAGTATCTTTAATCTGGATTTGCCGCTTATGCACAGCAATTTCAACATCCTCCTGCTGGCCTAATTCCGGGAGCAATTTTTCTCCTGATTTACTTTCGTGAATTCTCGAAAAAGGAGATGAGGAGTTCGATGAAACAGGCGTTACTTTGTTTAGCCTTTCTAACTTATTGCTGCTGAATAAAAAGACAGCACAACTTCCAATCCCTGCCAGATAAAGTAAGTTTTCATGTATGACCGCGGCACTCAAAGAGCAGGAAAAATAATTTTCGTTGTCCCTTTCCGAGTTCGCATCCCGAATAGCAGAATTAGCTTTCTTAAACGCGACCATCAACATATCTTCAATGCTGCCGAGCCATGTTGCATCGTAATAGGATTTAATCATTGTTTCAATGGCCAGCTTACTGGCAAAATCACCTTCTTCATCACCATGTCCGTCAGCAACCATAAAAATCTGCCCGCGCTCTTTCAGCTCCTCCGGCTCCGGTGGAAAAAAATATCCGACCGAATCTTCATTGCGAACTTTTTCTTCTCCCGCGGCGGAATGCTTTCCAAATTCCAGGCTAAAAATCATTTTTTCCGAAGTCAATTTATTTTGCTCCAATTTTGTGTATTTCAATGTTTTCAACTTATGTGCTAAATTATTAATCCTGTGCTTTGCTTGTATTGTAAAGATTGACTTGGGATTATAATACCTTGCTTACGCTGTCAATTGCATTTTCCCAAATAGTTTATATTTCTTCTATAATTTTTTGTAAATCCTCGGCTAATTCAGG
>NBLI01000195.1 GCA_002084535.1 Candidatus Zhuqueibacterota bacterium 4572_119 | reverse complement strand
ACGCCAGTTTATTTGCGGGATTCAGAAATTTATCTGGACACACTTCACAATATGATAGATGACATGAATTTATCATTAATTACTGGAACCCCTGATTATAAATTTTATCGGAAACACGCGTATAAAACTTATAATGCCGCGTTTCTTTTTACACCATTTACAAGAAAATTTGACGTATATTATAAAATGCGATTGGTTCCATTTGGTGAGCAGGTGCCGTTTACTGAAACTTTTCCACTGTTAAAAAATTTTTTAGAAAAATTTGAATGGGGAGAGGGTAATTTTTCATCAGGCGAAGAAATTGTTTCGTTCCGGGTGCCACGGTCCAAAAACACCATTGCAGCAGAAAATATTGGCGATGAGAAAATCAGCCATTTTCGAGTACCGGTGGTAATTTGTTTTGAGTCAATTTTTTCAAATTTAGTCCGGAAGTTTGTTGCAAAGGGGGCAGATATACTGGTTATCATCACCAATGACGCATGGTTTGGTCCCACTTCTGCTCCATTTCAACATGCTCAAATAGCAGTCTTCCGGGCTATTGAAAACAGGATACCAATCGCCAGATGTGCCAATACCGGAGTTTCCATGTTTATTAACGAGTATGGCAAAGTTTTAAAATCAACACGTATTTTCGAAAGCACCGTGCTGTCGCATGAACTGCCGTTGCGAGAAGGTGAAACATTTTTCTTTCAGAACGGACATATTTTCGCTATTGCTGTTTCATTGTTTAATTTAGTACCACTTTTTTTTGCCCTGATAAAACCTGAAAAGAAGAAAAATAATACCGTGTGATTTTTCACTTATTGGCATCGGAAATCAGTTAATCCTAACCAAGCACACAAAAAAGAATGAATAGAAAGCCTTAATTTTAATATTATATTTTTTTATTATTGTGATAAATTGGGAACTAAAAATCAATTCGTTATTTAAACCTATTGGTTTCAAAAATTTGATCATTGACTTATTTTGTAATAACTATGTAGGTGTTTGAATCTTGATATTGTTTGGTTGAATGAATAGATTATGAAAAAAATTATTACCATATTATTGATATTGATTGGGACAAGCTTTGCACAACAGGATTTGTTCCTTTCCCTGAGTACATTAAAAACAAAACCAATGGCTTTGGGTGGAGCATATACAGCCGTAGAAGATAATATTGTATCCGCGTTATACAATCCTGCTTCGTTAAATCTCTACGAGCGTGAAAAGAAAATCAGGGTTACATTTTTTCTTAATCCAATCGCTCCGTCAACATTGATTTATGAGCAATTGACTAATACCAGCGCGATAAAATCGAATGACAATGATGTTAACCGGATTTTTAAGAACTCTCTTTTGTTAGTAAAAGGAGTTGTGATTACAGCAAAGTTCCTCGATCTTGGTTTTATTTTCAATGAGCAAATTATTGATCAAAATACATTGCTTCGTCAAAAGAACATGTTTGCGGACACGGATATTTGGAATAACTGTTATCATTCTGTTATCACAAGAGTAAAGTTGGCGGAACGTGTTTCGCTGGGAGGATCGGGCAGCGTTTATTTTAAAAGTACTGGTGAAAAGACAATCCGCGATTATGGTTTCAGCTACGGTCTCCTCATAAAACCCGCGAAAAAATTAAACGTTGGCATGGTTTATCATTATATGCCGCAGATGATGGATGATGTTCGTATGCCGCTTGAAAAACTGGTCGATCAGACGATCAATGTGGGGCTTTCCTATCGTCCGTTTACAAGCACAATCTTGTCCATGGATCTCAGGAATTTGACAGAAGAAAAGGGAAAAAGTATGGTGGAAGCCCACGTAGGTGTTGAGCAGCGTTTATTTTCTTTGCTGGCTCTGCGCGCTGGGTTTCACGATGAACGGGTTGTTCCCAATCGAACAATTTCCGTCGGCATTGGATTGATTGATTCTAATTTATTATTCTCTCAAAAAAACCAGTTCGCGCAGCCCCATTTTTTAATGAATTATTCCTTTGTTTTTCGCAAGGAAGCCAGTGAAGTTTTCAGGTATCATCTTGTTACCTTTTCGATTCGCATTTAAATATACGGTGGAACTTTATTTTTATCAATGAGTTTTAATATTTGATTATTTCATGAAAAGATGTTCAATTACATTCATATTCTTTATTATTGCAATAAATCCCTTCACGCAATGCGTTGCTCAAGAGGATATTATTGTAGAAGATAACCTATCTGTTTTTAAAAGGTTAGCAGCTAATATTTCTGAAGCTGTAATTGAGAAAATAGCTCCTGACACTTCACAAACAATGATTATTAATCCTGGTACACCCGGAGAAGAAGGTAATTGGATTATTGAAAACGCGTTTTTGCGCGGATTATTAAATAAGAAATTAAAAGCTCGACTTCGGAGTAAGATTGAAACAAATCAGCATATCCTCGTTGAATTTAGCATTGATAAAATTAACGTCAATTACAGCAAAACGACCGAAAAGGGATTCATCGGGCGTTCGCTTGTGCTGGATGTTTTAGTACGGGTACAATCTGGATTGACTAAAGATGTGCTGTTATTAAAAACTTATCATCAAGAACATACAGATAAAATAAAAATATCGAAACTTAGCGAAATTCAAAATAAAAGTTATCCATTCACTCAATCACCGTTACCTGAACGAAGAGGTATTAAAAAATATATAGAGGCGATAGCCGCGCTAACCACGACGGCTGCGATTGTATTCTCTTTTTTCATATTGCGAAGTAAATAAAGGATTTGATTTATGACCAGGATTTATGTAAAGACTTTAACAGCGATGTTACTACTCCTTTTAATATTAGCCGCGTGTAACAAAAATAAAATAAAACCGTCTCTTCCTGCCGCGGAAAGAATGAAAGCAGCTGAAAAGATGTTTAAAGACGAAGATTATCTTGACGCCAAAACTGAATTCCGCATTATTATTTTAAATTTTCCCGGAAACACTGTGAGCGCGAAAGCACAATACATGTATGCGGAATGTCATTTTAAGTTGAAGGAATACATTATTGCGGCTGCGGAATATGAAAAGTTGGTGAGAGTTTTTCCGAACAGTGAATATGTCGATGATGGACAATTTAAAATAGCCCTTTGTTACTATAAATTATCTCCGAAATATTCATTAGACCAGGAATATACTTTGAAAGCAATTGAAGAATTTCAAAAATTTCTGGAAGATTATCCGACAAGTGAACTCAAATCAGAAACAAATAAATATATGCGCAAATGCCGGGAAAAACTGGCAAAGAAATATTATGTAACTGCCGAATCATATAAAAAATTAACTTATTATGATGCCGCTATTATTTATTTTGATTATGTATTGGACAATTATTATGATACTGAATTTTCCCAGCAAGCTTTAATGGGTAAAGCAGATTGTTATTTTCGTATGGGAAACAATGAAGAAGCTGTGAAATATTATAAAATATTTTTAGATAAATATCCCAAAGCTTCCAGAGCAAATAAAGTAAAAGCTGAGCTTGATAAGATTTTAAAGGAAGGTTAGTCAGCCTTTAACAAAAATCGATTGGTCTGAAAATCGCAGCTAATGGAAAATCAAAAACTAAAAATCGGTTTGCTCGGTGGTTCATTTGATCCCATCCACTTGGGTCATATAAGGTTGGCAACCTGGACCAGGAAGAAATTATCTTTAGATAAAATCATCTTTGTCCCGGCAGCGATTCCTCCTCACAAACAACATTTAGCCCTGACCGATCCACATCATCGACTTCAAATGCTTAAAATAGCATTAAAAAACGAAACGTCCTTCGAAGTTTCAAATGTGGAATTGGAAAGGCAGGGGATTTCATATACCATTGACACGGTGCTGTTTTTCAAGAATAAATATAATTTGCAAAAGAAAAACTTGTATTTGTTAATTGGCGCTGATAACCTGGTCTATTTCCAAAACTGGAAAGAACCGCAAAAAATCTGTGATAATTGCCAGGTTTGCGTTTACCGGAGACCGGGTATAGATTTGTCATCTCTGGTCGCTGAACTGCAAAAGCAGGTTGTATTTTTGAAAACTCCATTAATACCCATCTCCTCGTCCTTGATCCGGTTTAAAATCAAATCAGAACAGATGTTTAATGATTTAGTGCCGCAGGAAGTAATTGATTATATTTAGGATATTCTGGATTTACAGGATTAAATTGAGTAACATAATTACAAAATTTGAATAACTTGCAAAATCAATCTACTTTAAATCCAGTTAATCTTGAGAATCCTGATATCCTGTCCAATTTCATTTTCATTTAATGGTCTCCCCTGTGATCGGTTACAATTAATTATCAACCAGGATTTATGCAATTGATTCCTGAATGATTTTCTTCTTCAATGTTTTTTTGAACAATTTGCCATTGAGATAGGTAGTAAAAAAATATTGCAGGCTGGAAATGATTTTTTTTGCTTCACAAAATACTACTTGATTTTATAAATATAAAAACTTACCTTCAAAAATCCAAATCGAACATCAAATTTTGAATTTGGACAGCACTTCTAAATCAAATAACCTGCGATATAAATGTTAACACTTTGGGATTCGGATTTTTTGGACAACACTTGAAAAGCAAATTACTTTTCCGGAGGGCTCATGGATATTGAATTATTAAAAAAGGTTCCGATCTTTTCCAATCTGGGTGATGATGATCTTATGAAAATAAGGAAATTATGCGTTACCCAGCACTATGAGAAAGACCGCTTGATTCTAATCGAAGAAGATATCGGAAAAACATTATTTCTGATTCAAAAAGGAAGAGTCAAAGTATCCAGGATGAGCGACGATGGTCGTGAAGTGATTTTGTCCATTTTGGAATCTGGAGGATTTTTTGGCGAATTGGCATTGATTGATGGAAAAGCACGTTCAGCCAGTGTAACCGCGATCGAGGACGCGGAAGCTCTGCTATTGCACCGAGGGGAGTTCATGGCGCTATTGGAGGATTATCCGCAGATTGCCATTAGTTTACTCAAAGAGTTAGCCACCAGAATCCGAAAAAGTGACACCCAGATAAAAAGTCTTTCACTACAAGATGCCATGGGACGTGTTGCCTCGTCCCTGATACTGCTGGCTGAAGATAGCGGACGTATTCGCCAGGGGAAGGTTGTTATTCCGCGCATTCCATTGCAGCAAGATATGGCAAATATGGCAGGTACTTCGCGTGAAACAATTTCCAGGGTGTTTCGATATTTGGAAGATGAAAACCTGATTGTTCGGGAAGGTAGAAAAATATCGATTCCTGATTACGCCCGGTTTAAATCGATGTATGGTTAGTATAAAATAATTTTTATTTTTAGCCGAACAACCCGGAATAATTATTTTATACTTTAAAATCAAAATAAAAAGTAATTTAGCAATTTTACCGCGCGGAGGTTAAGTGTCGGGGAAATATCCAAAAGTGCCGATGGTAGGCGTTGGTGTGGTTGTCTTTAATGATAATAAACAGGTCGCCCTGGTAAAACGGGGAAATGAGCCGAGCAAGGGACTCTGGGCGATACCAGGAGGCAAGGTCGAACTGGGCGAACAAGTGCAGCAGACCGCGCGGCGAGAAATTAAAGAAGAATGTAATATTGACATTGAACCACAAGATTTTCTTGGAGTTGTCGATCTGATTCTCAAGGATAATGAGG
>NBLI01000194.1 GCA_002084535.1 Candidatus Zhuqueibacterota bacterium 4572_119 | reverse complement strand
GACGAAGGATGGTCTGACACTGAAGATCTGCTAAAAATAAACCCGGATGTGAACCTGGAACAAATCCTTGAATACGCGAAACAAAAAGATGTGGGGGTGATTCTCTGGTGCATCTGGATCGCGTTGGAAAAACAGTTTCATGAAGTCTTTGATCAATTTGATAAATGGGGAATCAGAGGAATTAAAGTTGATTTCATGCAGCGCGACGATCAAAAATTAGTGAATTACTATAGTAAAATTGTTGCTGAAGCTGCCAAATATCAATTGCTGGTTGATTTCCACGGAGCGTACAAACCCACCGGATTACGCAGAGCTTACCCCAATTTAATAACCCGCGAAGGTGTCCGTGGTTTGGAACACTCAAAATGGAGCAAGGATATCACCCCTGACCATGATTTGATTCTACCATTCACCCGTCAGCTTGCCGGTCCCATGGACTTCACACCGGGCGCTATGATTAATGCCCAAAAGGAACAATTTTCTCCTGTTTTTTCGAGACCAATGAGTCAGGGAACACGGGTCCATCAACTGGCAATGTACATTATTTATGAAAGCCCTTTGCAGATGCTTTGCGATTCGCCATCAAACTATGAACGTGAACCTGAAATGATGGAATTTTTATCAAATGTCCCCACAACCTGGGACGAAACTCACGCCTTAAACGGGAAAGTGGGCGACTTTTTAACTGTAGCCCGCAAAAAAAATACTGATTGGTACATCGGCAGCATGACCGACTGGACGCCGAGGGAATTTCAAATAAAACTGGATTTTCTGGATTCATCAGAATATTCCATGACGATTTACGCGGATGGAATAAACGCAGACCGCTGCGGTATTGATTATCAAAAGTCTATTCAAAAAATCAGGGCTGGCGATACAGTTAATTTTAAAATGGCTTCCGGTGGAGGCTGGGTGGCAAGGTTAATTAAAACGGAAAATTAGTTTTTTTGATTTCTGCCTTGTCAAAATGCGTTTTAACATTAGAACAATAAAGCAGATTGGCGCAAACAAAAAATCCGTGCCGCTCAGGGTAATCCGTGTCATCAGTGTTCCATGCCTTTAATTTTATTTTAATGCGCGTAGATTATTGCCTGAATTGAAATCAATTCTGTTACAATATTTTTTACTTGTTTTTTATCTTTTACAATGGTATATTATTGTCGTGAAAAAAGAAGATAATAAATATTTTGTGCTAATGGCAGATGTTTTCGATTCTTCGAACCAATCTGGTGTGCAGAAAAAACTCCACGATGCCGTTTCACACATCAATCAGAAAAAGGATACAACGTGGAAAACCTTTTTTGAAATAACCCGTGGGGACGAGGTTGCAGTTATCGTGGATAAAACCTGCGGTTGGTTCAAAGTTATGAGAAGCTTTTCAGACATTGTCCGCCCATTCCAACTGCGCTGGGTTGTTATTTATGATGAGATAAGGGAAGGACTATCTTCCGAAAGTAGCGCGGAGGCTACTGGTCCCGCATTTGTAATCGCGGATCAGCAAATGCATGAATTGAAAAAGACATCGCTATACGCATCGATCAGGACCGGGTACGAAAATATTGATCAGCAGCTTGCAGGAATTGTGAACCTGTTTCTTGAGCGTCTTAACAAATTCAGTAAACTTCAGTTGGACACAATCAGGGAGTATCAACATTCCCGCCGACAAAAAACCGTAGCAAAGAAGCTTGGTAAAACACAGCAACAAATTCAACAGACGCTAAAATCAGTTAATTTTCAAACAATCGACCTGGCAGAAAAAGCCATCGATTTGTTGGTTGAAACGATGAACAATAAATTAAGATAAGCGCACCAAATGAGAATCATATTAATAGTACTTTTGCTTTTATACGCCTACCCTGTTGGATTTTTTCTCGGCAGCTACCTGCTTAGAAAAATATTAATTTTCACCAACGAAGCCCATCGAGACCGCCTCGGCGGTTCCGGGATTAATTTCAGGAATACCGGTTTCTGGATTGGTTTGTGTGAGCATTTTTTAGTGGTTACATTTATCCTTGCCGAACAATACACAGCTTTGGGAATCATCGTCGCGGCGCGGGGACTTTTACGATTGGAGGATATTAAGCAGGACAAAACTTCAACGCTGCAAACTGATAAAGCTTCATACTACCTGCTCGGCATGTTACTCAGCGTGAGTTTTGCTGTTTTCTTTGGCACGACAACTAAATTCCTGATCGAATTCCTGGCATAAAAAACATCATTTCTAATCTATTAAAGCATGAGCTTCCTATCCCCTCTTCCTTTTCTCCCCGACCTTCTCTTCAAGTCTTACTTTTACTCATGCTCATACTTTTATTCTTACGCGAAATCTTAATCTAAACCTCAATCTTAATCTTTACCTTTACCTTTACCTTTACCTTTGCCTTTACCTCACACTATTTCCAATATTTAGTAATAAACTCTTCAACTTCAGGAATCCCGCCCTGGTAAACCAAATACCCATTATGCGGCTCCCGTTCAGTAATTTCACCAGCAATTGGAGTAAGCATAATATCTTTAACTTTATTCAAATCCGAAGTTTGTCCCAGAGCCCAGCCCAATTTCATGTAAGAAACTTCCGGCAGCATATTCGCCGCGGGAATTACGCCAAGTTCCATGATATCACGTCCGGTATCATAAACATACATTTGTACATATCCCCACAATGTCTGGACTGTCATATACATGGCTATCCCTTTTTCCTGCGCGCGTTTCAACGCTGGATAAAGCGGTTTATTGACATGTCCCAAGCCTGTTCCCGCTATCACAATTCCCTTATAGCCATTATCTGCCAGTGCGTCGATTATGTCAGGCTGCATATTGGGATAGTAATAAACAATGGTTACCTTTTCTTCAAACGCAGTATTAATTTTTACGTTTTTATCATTTCTTCTTTTTTTATAATCATCCCGAAAATAATTAAATCCGTCCTTTCCTACCATGGCAAGGGGAATATCACCAATAGTTCGGAAAGTAGAGCGGTAACTGGAGTGCATTTTCCTAACCCGGGTTCCCCGATGTAAAAGGTCATACTGATCACTTGTGGGACCAAACATACAAACCACCACTTCAGCAATATCACTCTCTGCCGCGGTTTTGGTAGCGTTGATCAGGTTAATCGCAGCGTCTGAAGATGGACGATCACTCGACCTCATTTCTGTGATGGTATCCGCAGCCAAACCAACATTGTAGCCGTTCCGCAATTTTAAAACAACGTGCAAATCATCAGCAGTTTCCGAACGCGGTAAAATAATTCCCTTAAATTCACCTCGGGTTGTTTGCACATCCACATCACTCCAAACCCGAACACCAAAATTTTTTAGCGCATCCAAAGCAGCGCCTCGATAACCTTTAAAAGTCTCATTGTCAGACATCTATTACCTCAAAGTTCTTATTCAATTTATCCACATCCAAAAAGAATTCTTAACCCGCATTATTCATCATATTTTTAAAGGCAGCGGGATAACCTGAATTATTCACACATTAAGGAATAAAACGCAAAAACTGAGTTTCAAACATCAATCAGATTTAACAAATCGATATTAATTAAATTATACCACTTTTAACTAATGTTTGTGAATAATGCTGGTTAAAAATTAATTGAGCGTGAATCGATTATAATTTTGCTGAATCCACCAAATAATCTTTTACCAACCCGGATACAATTTGCCCTTCTGCCTTGCCGCGTAAATTGTCCATCACAATTCCCATTAAAAAACGATGTTGTTTATCGCTGTCATTGATTTTTTTTATTTGACTTATATCTGCCAATTGCGGAATGAGCATTTTTACTTTTTCATCCTCAATAATCTCAAATTTTGAAATTAACTTATTTATAGAATTTGACTTTGAAGAGAGCCACTTTTGCAAAATCAAGCAGATAGCACTTCTCACTATTTTTTTACTGTTTAATGCTTCAAAAACTTTGAGAATAACTTCGTCAGTGAGTTTTTCAACATCCAATCCTTTACGTTTCAAATGTGTAAATTTTTCGATCAAAACTTCGGATGTGAATTTTGGACTAATTGCTAATTCAGAAATTATTTTATCGAAAATATCCGCCCGATTTGTTAACAACATTTTATCGATCACATATTTTTCCAAACCTAATTTTAAATATCTTTTTTGCCGTTCCCAGGGTAAAGCCGGTAGTTTTTCTTGAATAGCATAAATCTGCGCATCAGTCAACGCGATAGGTGGTAAATCAGTGTCCGGATACATTCGATCTGGTCCAGGCAGAATTCTCTCAAATCCGGTCGTCCCATCCGGTAAAGCCTGTCTTGTTTCCTGTGGAATACCAACAATTGCCTCTTCCGCGCGGATGGTAATTTCCCGAACAGCCGTTTCCACGTCCTGTTCATTACCCCAGACTATCACCAGCGCGTCACGGTTTTTAAATTTACTCAGACGTTTTATCTTTTGCCATCTCGCGCTACTGATAGTTTCATCTTCGGTATCAGAGTGGATAATATTGGGAATCGTATGCAAGCAACCAATCACCCTGACCCTGTCGGAAATTTCCTTGGCAAAGTTTGTTCCCGGCTGTGTCTTATAACGAAGCAGTCCGCCAAAATATGGCAGTTTAACACATTTAATCAGCGTGTCTTTTTCAGTGGCGTTTTTTATTGGCAGGTAAATTGTATTTTTCACAATATCAGTCACATCAAAAACTTCCGCTTTAAAATTTTCTGGTGTTGCGCCTCGTGAGCGGATAATATGTCGAATATCCAATAACGCCTTTTGCCTGCCCGCTTCATTATGAACAAGGAGCGGGATAAGCGGAATTCGACTCACACCCTTTATCTCAATCCTTGTCCCGCCTTCGATGCTGACATTTACGTCCTGCCTGGCTGCGCCAATTCCGCGGTTAACCCTGCCTGTTGCGCGTGTCAATAAACGAATGACCTGCGCTACCTCAGCAACTTCCTGTGGAGTTCTCATTTGAGGATCGGTTACTACTTCGATTAAAGGCATTCCCAGCCTGTCGGTTTTGTAAACTCTAAAATGCCCTTCATCCTTCACTTCACGACAGGCGTCCTCTTCGAGACCCAACTGAGTAATGCCGATTTTACGATTTTTGTAGGGGATTTCTCCATCGATACCCAAAATTGTTGTACGCTGAAATCCTGTTGGAATACTGCCGTCCAAATATTGTTTCCTGGCAATATGCAATTCACTCACCACTTTACATTTAAGTAAAAGTGTGATTTCCAGCGCGATTTCCAGGGCTTCTTCATTCAATTCAAATGGCGGCGCGTCATCCATTTCATAGGTACAAACGGTTGCTTTGTTCAGTTGATAGATAATTTCTTTTTTCGTTTTAAATTCCATCAACGCGGTGCCATCGTATTCACCCAATTCGGATAAAGTGGGGCGCATGTGCCGGAGAATCTCGGCATCATATTTTTCACTGTAAAGCCCGGCAGGACAACGGCAAAAAAGCTTTTTCTTTGTTTTCAATTGCTGATGAATTTCCAAACCTGCTTTTAAGCCAAGTTCAGCGTAATCATCAGAAGTCATCTCTTCAAGCGGTTTTAACATAAACGATTTTTGCTCCTCAATAAACAACAAGCATTAATTTTATATTTCATTTGAAGGGGGTATGTGGTAAATAGCTATTAATAATATGGGTGACCAGTTGAAAATTTGTTGCAAGATAGTTGAGTTGTTAATCATAAAATCCTTACGGATTAAATCCTTTATCATTATGAAGTTAAGGCGCAAATCTTTTAATAACCTTCAGAAACAACAACGATCTTTAATTTTTTACTGGTCATTGATATTAATATTTAAAAACAACTTTTGCGCCAATTTATTCAACCGCGTGTTTAGCCATTGAACCAATCGGTTACGATCTCGTGATAAAAATTCACTCACGACCTCCGCCATCTCCGGGGTTCTCAAATATCCATAGGATTTATGCGGATTGCGAGCATTTTCATATTCATAATTATTAAACACAACTTTATCAATTGGTCCCACATTGCTGGTATTTTTACAATAGTCATCAGCCAAATTATAATTTACAGCGACCTTGTCGTCAAGGTCAGAAAAGTTGAACCAGTGTCGTTTAACATTTTCGGGTGTGTACAACTTTGCGTGTTGTTTTCTTCCGCCGGGAATTTCCTCCAGGATTTTACTTTTAACTATCGGTAATCCCAGAGGTGAACCAATGGTTACCAATGTGTCAATTTTTACTCCTAAATTTCGCTGCACAAGCACATCATAAGTAATAATTGTCCCCATGGAATGCGCGATAATAAAAATTTCATTGTTACGGTTTTTCACCAGTGCCCGGGTTAGTCTCTGCCTGATAATATCTTTCGCCAATGCTTTGCCTTTATCCGTATCAACAGATTGACCGGTAAAGTAAATTTCCAAATCCTGAAAATATTTGTGTATAATCGCATCAGTGACTGATGAAAAATTTATGGACATATCTTCATTGAGAAAAAGTTTGTCCATCTGTTTTTCTAAATAATCAAGCAATTTTTGTTTAATTTTGTTTTGTGGTTTTGGATTATAGTCTGTAGCAGCAGTATATGGATTTTGAATAAACAGGGGGTGACTTTTATCATTGCTCTTTGGATCTAAAGGATCGGGATGAAGAATATCCGCCCAATAAACCATCTCAAATTTAAAAATATAATGGGAATATCCATAAGCCTTCAACCCTTCCCTGATCGATTTTTTCCACCACTTTTTTAGTAACTTATCCGGCGGCTTATTACCGAGACCATGAATCCCGATGATAATTTTTGACAATCAATTACTCCATTTTTTTGTTGCAGTCCAAGACTCAATAAAAAAACATACTTACTACCGGGCACTTTTTCTAAAATAAAAATTATATAAGTTTTGTCATGCCCTTCCAGCAAAATGCAAAACTATTGGAATTGTAGTTAGCTTTTGATGTTAGTTATATGAATATAAATCTGTTACATGTCGTCCCCGGCACTCAATCTTTGGATTACATTCTTTTTGTCATTTTTAAATAAGTCAGGTATTCTGAGTTTGTTTCAGTCTCGTTAGCGACGACATGTTTATAACGACACATTATAAAAACAATCCAAAGTCCCTTTATAGCGACGATATGTAACTTACATATATTTAGTCTGCTATGCTGTTTTATTATCGGCAATGAACATCGGGCTGCCATCTGAAATATATTCAGGAAATTCTCGCGCTCCACTGCGCAACTGTGTCTATTAGTGTGAGAAAATAACAATCGACCATTACATAATTTACAAATTGTCCGGTAGTGAAAAAATATAGCTAATAAGTACGAGAACTAATAAATCAGGTCTCAAGTGGAGAAAATTAATATATCGAATTTTGCTATTTTTGTCAAGCTAAAAATCGAATAACTTGTAATACATCAGATACTGGTGGTGGACAGAGATGTCGTACACTTCAACTAAGTAATAAATTGTGCCATCAACAATTATATTTATTGATTTTATAGATGAGTCAACTCTAAAAAGGTAAAAATTAGGTATTTTC
>NBLI01000193.1 GCA_002084535.1 Candidatus Zhuqueibacterota bacterium 4572_119 | reverse complement strand
CGCCTTAACCCTAAAATTCGATATTGATCGTCTCGCTGATTGAATGGAGTGCCTGTCATTTGAGCAAATGAAATGTTAGTTAATATCAAAATTAAAAAAATTATAAATTTTGGAGTAGGTTTCGTCATGGGTTTTTTTACCGTTTTATTTGGAGCACGAATGATCCGTGAAAAAAAGCGGACGTTCCGCGCGGACAATACTGATCAACACCGGTTTTATCCGTGATGATGCTACGAAGGCGCATCCACCTTTGGCTCGATTCGTGTCATCTATGTTATCAGCGTTCTATTTCAATTTCTTTCTTTACGTATAACCTTTTTAGCGTTTTCTTCAGGTTTCTGGAAAGTGCTCATGTTCTCTTTTTTTCCGGTTGATACCTTCAGCGTAACTTCCTCACCTGTTTCCAACTCTTTGTAAATTTTCGTCACTTGTTTCAAAGAAGTGGCAGTTTGACCGTTGATGGAGATTACTTCAGAGCCTTCCTGCAAAGCTTTTGTCTTTTCGAAATTCTCTAAATTTTTGATGATGTAAATTTTTCCATTTTTTTCCTGAAGGATGAGACCAATTCCAAACAGCGGCTCGATGGGTCCGTCTTTATCGTCAAGCATGATTTTGTCCGAAATTATTTTTGTGCTCACCTTATCGCCGCCTTCGTCGCTATCGATTGTTTTAGTCATTATCATCATTTTTCGCTTAGGTAATTTGTCCGGGTCCATTTTGGCGAATTCAACAAAAAACATTTCATCTCCGCGCTGGAGACCCATTTTAATGGTCTCATCTTTTTCCGCTTCATTATAAATATCTTCAAGCTCTTTCACTGATTTTACTCGTTTTTTGTTGACCATCAGGATTTCATCATCATTTTTGATTTTGATGTTCCGATACTGTTCCGGTCTGTTGTCAGCAGGCATAGCATGTTCCACTATTACTGATCCATCAGCATCATTTACAATAACAGCCAATTCATTGATCATGAAAATATTTCCATCTTTCCCACCTTTTTTGATCATTTTCATCTGACCGTAAACTGAAAATGAAAACAGAACTATTGAAAGCAGGATCACGAAAAAAATTTTACTCTTCATTTTAATTCCTCCATTATTGGTTGACATTTTACAAAAAATTTGTATTATTTAACGGCTATGAATTTGACTTTTTAAAATACGGCTTTGTTTTAAATATTGGTAGTTAAATAGTGTTATAAAATGTTAAAAAGTGTTAAAAAACAGATTAAAAGTTAGCATTATATTGATTGAGCATGTTTATCAATAATAAGTTGGGCTAATGATGGCAATTCATACAGATTTTTTATACGATCAATGAAATATTGAAAAGGATTCACATTGAGTTTTTTACAAGTATCAATTATCGTTAAAAAAGTATCATTGGCTTTGGTGCCTTCATTCGTCATTGTATGAAAACTGACATCCCTTTTACGAGCACAAACACGAGCCCCCAATTCCATATCATTATTATGTAACGGGATTTCGGGATACTTGAGTACTAAAAGCAACTGTTCTTTTTTCATTTTTGTTTTCAAAATTCTATCATCCAGGTCATTATATCCCGTCGTTTTAGAAAATAATTGATCGAATTCATCTGATAATAGTTCAGCAATTTTAACAGTAGGTGCATTTTTATACTCAAGTAACTTATGGTAATACTTCCAATATTCTTTTAGGAATTTATTCACTTTAGTCGCATTGTATTTAAAAACCGGGTTCAATTTTTTATAATGGCGACCATCATGCACCCAGCATAATGCCATTTCTTGGCAAATTAATTTGAACTGAGGAGCATCGTCGCATAACAATGCCTTGACAACAAGATGGCCTACTCCCTTGCGATAAGCAGCAATAGCAGCAGCTTCAAATATTTTTGATTTTACTCCTTTTCCAATTAATGGAAATTCAAGTAAAATTAAATTTTCAAATTCTTTTTCAGTGAAAATATTTTCGCACTCAAGATTTATTAATTTTTTAAAATGTTTTTTTGAAAGTTGGAGCTGCTTTAACACCTTGAATGCGTGGTGATTGATGGAATGACTGATGATTCTTTATTAATATATTTGAAATTGTCCCCATCGATATATGGATGCCGAAATGTTTGAAAAATTCAAATATTTTAGCTCCCGACATATTGGAGACATTTTTAAATATTAAAGTCAAAGCTTTTAGTGCTGGGCCAAACTCACCTTCATAACCTTGAGGAAGCTCAGCAATATAACTTTTCCTTGTTGATGGTGAATAATAGACTTCTTTTTTAAATTGGATATTATCTGTTTGTATTTTTATGTCTTGAACAATGACTTTATGATAACCTTTGAATACAGCATCACTTGGTAATTTGCTTTTATCAAGGGAACATTTTACCGTACGATCAATTTTCACCTGTTTGTTTTTCGCACGCTTTTTTCTATTTTTTTTAGCTTTTGTATTCGCTTTTCGTTCTTTTTCCGAAGAAATATCTTTGTTTTTTTTGGTGTCTGGTTTTATATCAGGTTTACCCTGTTCTCCTTTCAATCGATTATTTTCATCTCGCAGCCGTTGTATTTCTTGCTGAAGTTCACGATTTTCAGAAGATAGCTTTTCAATAAGGTTGACGAGAAACTCGAAAGCTGTTTTAAAATTACCTTTGAGATCGCTGATAACTTGCTGTTTTTACTATATAAAAACTGAGCAAGCCATAAAAAGTTCCATTTTTTTTTCAAATGAACATAATTATTTACCCTGATTTATTGAATGGATACATTTTTTTCTTGACAATGAAAATTAAAAATTGTATATTTTAGTCATATTAAATTTCTCAAAGCAACATATTCGTTTCTTTCTTAATGCTTCAAATTTATAAGACGTCTTAAAAAAATCTACTGTTCTCTTTGATGAGAGTATGGTTTTATGACATCCGGCTTCTGATAATAGCACTCGTTTCTTTCTTTAATACTGTGCGTACAATCCTTCTCGTTTTACAAACTGATTTTTCCTTTTTTCCTCATCAAAAACAAAAATTGTAAAAAGTTTTAATAGCGCTCATCTTGATATTTCTCCAACATAATTTTCGTTAATATTTATTTATTTAAATCTGTTTCCAGTTTTAATAATGGTTACTAAACGAGGAGGTAAAGATGAAAGCAAAAATCAACGCAATGCTGCTACTGATTTTAATTGTTATTCTCCCACTCAGAATTGTGCCTACTGATGGCGATAGCTCCCACACAAATATTGGAGCTTTCGGCGGTTTTGGGCAATACGCCCAAATAAGCAGAGGATGTGAAGGACAGATAGTAGACAAAGACAAAATTCCTTTTAGCGAGTTTGGTATCTGTATCGACCACAAAACTCAATCGCCCCTGCGTTATGGCATTCAAGCCAGTTACTTTACATTCAAGGAACTTACAGAACATTGGGATGAAGAACAAGCCTACGAAATCAAGACATCATCGACTGAAAATATCATCGCGGCTCATCCTTATGCCAATTTTGAGTGGAAACATTTTGCTTTTGGATTCGGATTTTTATTCACAAATCATACGCTATTATTCTCTGGTGATGCTGATGAAGATATCGCAAAAGGTATGACAAGTATATATGTAAGAGGAGGTTCACTGAACAAAATTTATGTGGATTTTTCTTTGAGCCACATGCCCCCCCTCCTATCCGGGGATAACTTTAGAATGGGAGTTGGTCATCGCTATCCCAACTTTGATTTGTGGGGAGGTATTGGGTATGGAATGTATGACAGCATCGGACTTTTATTCAGATCAAAGCTTCATTTGCAAAAAAATCTATCTTTGGATATTTATTCGCGTTTTAATGAAGCGGCTCGAATTTATGAATATACGGTGAACATGGGTTTAACTTACCGTTTTAACAAATAAGAAATGTTATTTCTTCTAAATTTCGCACTACCTCTGTATTCAACAGTTAAATCTAATTAATTTTTATTGATCAATTGTATGCCACACTTCAAAACATTGGGAGGACAAAATGAAGTATTATTTCATTATCATTTTGCTATTCATACTGTTAATCTCGGGCTGTTCTCAAGTTGTGCACATCAACCGAAATTCTCCCGCATCAGTTCTTGAGCAGATCAACATAACAGAGAACATTCCAAAAGCAAGAATTTTACTGGACGATGGAACCGATGTTGTCGGCAAAAATGTTCATGTCGATTATGAAACCACAAATTGGTTCGAACCAAAAACGAACCAATCACGGAAAGTCCCAAACTTTTCAGTTGAAAAAATCCTTCAAATAAAATCACCATCGCCGTCACTTTCTATTCCAAAGTACATGTTAGGACTTTATTATCCCAGTACAATTTTGTTCAGATCAATAGTAAAAACTTATGATAAGGAAAAAGAAATCAAACTCGCAAGCGGAATTAGAGTACCGGGTAAGTATATTCAGGTCGGTGTTGACTCAGTTTTTTGGTTTGAACCTCTTTCGGGGCAAAAGCATATTGTCCAATCATCGAAAGTCAAACAAATATCTATTTTAGACAGGGAGCAAGGTTTAAAAAAAGGGGGCTTATTCGGAACCATAATTGGTGTCTCTCTTGGCGCTTTCATGGGTTATGCGGCAGGGAGTGATAATTGGTTAAGTTGGGAAACCAAAGCGATTTTATTAGGTCTGGGGCTTGGACCTGTTGGCGGCGGAATTGCCAGTCAATTAGGCAAAGAGAAGGGTAGTAAAACGACCTATATCTTTGAGCCACAGAAAAATTCAATATCAAAATCCTCAGTACAAAAGGAATGATAAACGGGCAAGAATAAACTGCTTAACCCGCATTATTCATCATATTTTTAAAGGTAGCGGGATAACCTGAATTACTCGTCATAATATTAAAACCACATTTTGCGATTAACGAATCCTTTCAGTTTGAAGGAGGCTAAAATGAAATTAAAAAATATTTTTATTAGCTTTATAATATTGCTGACATCATGCTCGCATATTCATCAAGTAGAACGTTCTGGTTCTCTGGAACCATATCGCCATCTTAGCGCAATTACAAAAAATCAAAAATGTAAAATAGTTTTTACCGAAGGTCAAAAAGCTATCGGAAAAAATGTAATCGTTAAAATGGATTCAACATCGTGGGTAAATTGCAAAACCTTTAAAAGATATATTGTACCCACCGCAACTATTTCTAAATTTGTAGTTTCAAAACCAAAAAGGAGCTACTGGGAAGGCGCCAGAATAGGACTTGTTGGTGGTGGACTTCTATTAGGGTATTTATGGTATTCTGAAATCGAAGATGTTGGTTTGTATGACCAAAAAGGACGACGTTTAGCCAGTACGTTGTTCTGGAGTTACTTTGGTGGCTTATTAGGCGCTATACCGGCTGGAGAAATTGGCAAAGTTATTGGCAGCAGGGATGTATATGTTTTTTATCCGCCAAAACAAAATTAAAAATTGCAGTTTAATTTTCCAATTTATCTTTCAAATCTTTACTAACTTTCAGAGGTAAAAGCCATGAAAATTAGATTACTTTTAATGTTAATTATTATAGCCATTTTGTCCGGCTGCTCTGCTTTTTTCAAAACCAGACAAACTTATCAAATTAACTTATCAGCGCATCCCCAGGTTCTCGAGGCAGTTGGACAACATGCAGCAAATAAACATAGTTATCTTTATTTAGAAAACAATCAAAAAATTTCTTTTGAACATATTTGGATCGTGCGAGATAACATTTCAATTGTGCCTGCCGGTCAATTTCAAATTGCTAATTTTTCACCCGCCGAAGTTAAAAAAATTGTGATCTCCAATCCTACCCGAGGAAGATGGGAAGGTGCTAAATTGGGTGCCTTAATTGGCATTCCTATTGGACTTGCTGTTACTTTTTCGGACTCAAGTAATGAGAAATATTCGACTCCAAAGAGAATTGGCTTGGGAATATTTACAGGATCGATAATCGGTAGTTTGTGTGGTGGAACAGCCGGAGAATTTATTGGATTTAAGGAAGAGTTTATAATTAAATGAAGACCACATATCAGATTAGATAGTACTTGAAAGAAAGCGACAAAAGTATGTCATCAATAATACGCCTGGCGGGTGAGAAATCTTTTTGAAAATATTAGAGAATCAAATTCCTTGACCCATTGTAGCTGACTGGGGAAAATAAAAACTGCAGTTTTCGTTCAGAAATTAAACAACAAAATCTGATACATGGAAACTAAAAATTATTAATTCGGAAACCAAAACTTTGAGAAAAATTATGAAAATCAGATGGATGAAATAATGATTTTATAGTTGACATAAAAATAATGTTCGTGTCTGAAATCACAATTAGGCAATTATCAATTTAATCGAATTTCTCCAAACAAAATGAAGGAGGTATTCAATATGAAAAAACTACAAATAATTTTATCCATTTTAATCATCTTTGCACTATCAATAATCAGCTGTGAAAAAGACTCTGGCACTGAGCCAAACAACATCATAGCCACAGAAAAATGGGAACACATAGCTGATGAAGGACTGGGCAGCGGTAACTGGACGTTTGAGAAAATGGAGGACAATTCAATTACTGTTGATGGAACATGGCTTTATTCCTACTCATCATTTGGCGCAACGCTGGAAGTAACTTGCCCCTTCTCTGACGGAACAGTAACTGTTTCAGAAGCCAATATGTCTTTTACTGCATCCGGTACAGCCACGATACCGAATTTCGGTAGCTCGCCATTTGATTTAGCGGTGACGGGCACTTGTAGCAATGGCGAAGGTGAGGGAACTTACATTATCACATTTTCAACTGAAGGCTGGCCCGATAAAATCGAAGGGAATTGGACAGGCAGCAGAAGCAGTGGGAGTGGGATAACACAATAAAATCAGGTACAAATCAAATAGTATAATTCGAAAAAAGCATTACAGAATCGCCATCATCGTCCCCTGCCACCGCGTCATTGGTGAAGACGGAAAGTTGGTAGGTTATGGCGGCGGATTGTGGCGGAAGCAGTATTTGTTGAATTTGGAGATGGGGAATTTGGGATTATAATCAGATAGCTT
>NBLI01000192.1 GCA_002084535.1 Candidatus Zhuqueibacterota bacterium 4572_119 | reverse complement strand
ATTTCAAATACAGTTTTGCCAATTACATTTTTACTTGTATAACCAAAGAACTTTTCAGCGATGTTATTGTAGGCGGTTATTCTCATATCAAGATCAGTGGTAACAATTGCATAACCACTTGAATTGTTCAAAATGTTGTGAAGTAACTCGTTTCTTTTTTTCAGTTCTTTTTCTGTTTTTTGACGTTCGTTAATTTCCTGCTCTAATTTGGAGGTGCGCTTTTCAACGATATCCTCGAGTTTCTTGTGATGTTTGCTCAATGCATCTTCTATGCGTTTGCGCTCTGTGATGTCTATCGCGATGCCTACTGTGCCAATAACCTTTCCAGCTTCATCATATATCGGTGATTTTGTTGTTTCAAGAAAAACTTTTTTGCCATCTTTATCTAAAACTGTTTCTTCAAGAGTTATCTGCTTCTTTGCCTGAATCACTTTTTTGTCGTCTTCTTTGAACTTCTTCGCGGCTTCTTCTCCAAAGCAAATAGCGCAAGTATGATTTCGAAGATATTCCGGGTCCATTCCTACAGCATCGCCAAAGGTTTTATTAGCGAGAATAAAATTTGAATCAAAATCTTTGAGCCAAGCCATATGGGGAATATTGTTAATAAAGGTTTCTAATTCCCTTTTTTTCAGTTCCAGCGTTTTCTCAACGCGTTTGTGTTTGGCTTCTTCTGCTTCTAATTCCGCAACCCTATCCTTTAATTCCTTTAATTCTTTCACAAGCTGTTGTTTGGACTTCTTTTCGTTTTCCATTTACAAACTCCAAATTTTTAGAAGAATTCCGCTTTACCAACATAGAAAGCAAGAATAAAGTGAATATTCTTTTAATCAGCCTTTTTCTCCGAACCTGATGACAAATTTTGTACCGTTTTCTCTTGATAGCTCTAAAGTGCCTTTTAACTGATCAACTAAAATTTTAATCAGGTAAAGACCTAATGATTCAGTTTTTTCAAAATCAATTTTTTCGGAAAGACCGGTTCCATTGTCCTGAACGATAAGTTCGTAAATGTCATTTTTTATTTTTTTTAGAGAAATGTTAACGCTTCCTTTTTGATTTTTTGGAAACGCATGTTTAAAAGCGTTGGAGATGATCTCGTTTATAATTAAACCGAGGGGAATCGATTTTTCAATATTCATAATGATATTATCAATTTCAAGCTCCATTTTAACTTTGTTATTAATCCTGTAGCTGCTAAATGCCCGGTTTGCCATTGTTTTAATATAATCTTTAATGTTAATGCTGGAAAGGTCTTTGGATTGATACAGGTGCTGGTGAACAAACGCCATGGAATATATTCTGCTGACACTGTCTTTAAAAGCTTCGATTGCTTTTTTATTGGTAATACGGCGTGCCTGGCTGTTGAGTAGGCTGATAACGACATTTAAATTATTTTTCACGCGGTGATGAATTTCTTTGATGAGAATTTCTTTTTCAAGCAATGATTTTTTGAGTTGTTCCTCGGCTGCTTTGCGATCAGTAATGTCCAGCAAAATTCCAAATGAACTGATAACTGCCCCGGTATTCTCATCCCTAATTGGAAACGCACTGTCACTAATCCATTTTGTTATGCCATCATCTGTAACGATTTGCACATCACACTGGTATCGATCAATCTTGCCATCCAGGTATAATTTTACGTATTTATGGATATCTCCTGGATCTTTTTCATCTGTAATAACGATTTGTTTTATTAGATTTTTGAATTTTTTTGCATTAAGCTGATTTGCAGGAATCCCTAATAATTTTTCACACCCTTCGCCGATAAATACATATTCTTTACTCGGATGATATAAATGATAGGGCACGCCCCGCGCGTTTTCAATTGAGCTGCGATAAATTTCATGGGTACGCTGCAACTCTTGCTCTGCTTGTTTACGTTGGGTAATATCATGCAAAACTCCCTGGGAAGCAATACTGTCCTTGTATTTAATATAAGTTACAGATGTTTCTACTTCGATTTCTTTTCCATCTTTCGAGATGGCAGTAAATTCGTAATTTGGCTCCAGTTTTTCTCCCTTTGCCATTCTCTTTATGCGTTCTTCAACGATATCTCTGCTTTTTGGCGCGACAAGATTGATAAAATCAAAACCGGCGACATTCATATCATCCAGATTTACACCAAACATTTCTGTGAATTTATTATTGATAATTTCAAATTTTCGGTTATAAAGTAAGTAAATGGCGTCATTGGATTGCTCGATTAAATTGCGGTATTTCTCTTCGCTCTCTTGAATGACTTTTTCAGCGCGTTTTCGTTCAGTAACATCCCTGACAATTGCCTGGATGTGCAATTGACCATCCAACTCAATGGTATTCAGATTGACTTCCGCATCAAAAGGAGTACCATCATATTTACAATGCAGCCATTCAAAAGTTAACGACTCCCCAGCCCAAGCCCTGTTTAAATTATTGAGTGCTTTTTCTTTTGAGCTTTTACCATCAGGTTGATATTTAGGAGAAAATTTATAAGGTGGAGTACCAATAATTTGATTTCTTTTGCAGCCAAATATTTCCAATGTTTTTCGATTGCAGTCAATAAATATATTATCTTTTAATAGAAATATGGAGTCGTTAGCTTCTTCAAAGAGCAACCGGTATTTTTGTTCATTTTCTCTTAATTGAGTTTCTGTTTGTTTTTGATCGGTGATATCTTTCATTATAAGAACAAAACCGCTAAGCTCTTTATTGTCATCTAACTCAGGTTCAACGATTATTTCAAACCAGAAATTATCAATCTGGGCATTAATAGTTTCTCTCTTTAAAGATTTCTTTACACGAAGGTATGGAAAATCAAAAGGTCGTTTATTTTTACCAAAAACAAGGTTCTCACATCGAGAACCGATTAATTCTTTAAATGATTTGCCGGTAAAACTAACCAGCGCCTTATTACAGCGGATAATTCTGCCTTCCAAATCCAATAATGCGATTGAATCGTTCATAGAATCAAAGGTTGAGCGCCATTGTCTTGAGGCGCGTCTTAATTTTTCTTCCGCTTTTTTTCGATCTGTGATGTCCGTTGAAAAAGCAAAGACAACCTCCTTTCCAAAATATGTGCCTTTATTTAATCTTACAACTTTGGGAAATATTTCTCCATTTTTCCGTTTTCCCCAGAATTCAAAACTTTGGGCTTCTCCTTTGAATGCCTTATTTACATATTTGCCAATTTGCTTTAAATCATTTTTCCCTGGCGCTGATAATGGCTCTGGAGTATTGCCAATAAAAAAATCCTTTTCGTATCCATACATATTGAGTACAGCCTGATTGACATCCAGAAATCTGCCTTCGCTGTCCTGAATATAAATGGCGTCTGATGCATTGTCAAATAATCCCCGGTAACTCTGCTCGGATTGAATGAGCTTTTCCTCGGTTAGCTGACGTTGTAAAACAATTGAGGCTTGTTTGATAAAAGCTTCGATGGTTTCCTGATTTTTTAGAGAGCCATCTTTTGTATGAAAAATAAGCGCTGTGCCAAGTAGGTTTTTTTCTTTTACAAATCCGATGGTGTATATTTTTTTAAGATGGACAAGCTTCTCCAATGCCGTGCAAAGATGTTGTGGGATTTTTTTAAAAATAACCTGGTAAAGGCTTTTTCCACTATCATGCAATTTCCCATCATAAAGATAAGCAAGGTTATCATTATTTATTTTTAAGGTCATTCCGGTGGGTTTTCTGCCTAAAAAATTTGCCGCTTTATGTGCTAATTTATTCATCCCTAATACTGATCTCACTGTCAGCATATTAGTCTCTGTGTCTATGGACGTTACCACGACAATTGTATGGTTATTTCTCCTTTGCAGCTTTTTTCCGATGTATTGGTAAATATCTTTATCCTTTGAGAAATCAGATAATTCCATGGCGGTTTTGGACAAAAACTTAATGTTGTTAATATAATCTTTTTCTTTTATTCTTGATTGTTTACGCTCCGAAATATCTACGTTTAGAGTAAGTATGGTATTGACTTTTCCATTATTGCTTTTTATTGGTTGCGCGGCTCTAAGGATATCAAGCATTTTACCATCTTTGCGGATCATCCTGATTTCGGCTCTCGCTAAATTTAGATTGCTTACTTTCTGCCGAAGTTTATTCAGCTCATCGATGAGTTGCTGTTTGGATTTGTTTTCATCCTTCATTATTAGAGTTTCCCTTTCTCTAATGCTTCCCCTTTGGAGAATTCACGATTCGCGCTTATATATATGAGTCCATTCTAAAAATTAGGTATTTTAAGATTTTTCATAAATTATGGTGCTATAACTTCAAGATAAACAGTTTTTGTTTTGATTGGAAAATACCTAATTCTTACCTTTTTAAAGTTGACTCATATATTGTTACCAGGTAAATTATAAGAGTTTGCGTATAAAAGGCAGTAGTAATATTGGCATAGTTAGAATATAATCATATTCCGATTGATAGAAAATACCTGGTTTTACCTTTTCAGATTTAATTCATTAAAAATAGCCAATATCCACCGCTTCATTGTTGTTCTAAAATTTAATGAATGAAATCGTTTTTATTTTAAATTACTAAATTCGGTGCTTTTTACTAATGTGTTTGAACTTCATATTGAGGATGTTTCGATGAAGTGTCCCTTATTTTATGTTTCATGTTGTAATTTTAAATGACAAATTTGTTACAAAATGAAATATATTTTATATAATAATGTAACTTTATAAATTGCGCAAATGCTGTGCCACGATGTATTAACTTTCAATGTTTTCAGAGAGTTAACAATGAAGTTTCGGTTGGAATATATTCGTTGCGGTTTTAAGGTAAATTGTCCGAATAAAAAGCCCAGTACGCACGTTTATTCGCGCACCGGACGTAAATTATTTTTAAATTTATACAGCTTGTTTGTGATAAATAAATGTTTATATTTTAGGCATGATTGTGATAAAAGCCAAATGTATGTTATGCTTTAAACTTTCATCGTGCCCTTATTGAACTTTTAAACCCGAGAAGCCCAGGAAAGCGATTGACATAAGTCCTGCCATTAAAAAGGCAATAGGAATCCCCTTAAGTGCTTTGGGAATTGGCGCCATTTCAAGTTTTTCACGGATACCTGCCATCAAAACAAGTGCCAGCGTAAAACCGATTCCCGCGGCGACACCATGAACGATACTTTTTATGAAATTAAAATTTTCATCCAGGTTTAATAATGCGACGCCAAGGATCGCGCAATTTGTCGTAATTAGGGGCAGAAAAATACCCAGTGATTTATACAACGACGGACTGACTTTTTGGACAACCATTTCCACAAACTGAACCAATGAAGCAATGACCAGGATAAAAGCGATAGTTTTTAAATATGTCAAATCTGGCGGCTCTTTTGCTGAAAATATGATATAAAAAATATTTGATGTGGTTGGCCTTAGCATGTAGGCGTCGATAAGCCATGTCACCATCGAGGCTAATGTCATTACAAAAATCACCGCCATGCCCATTCCCACGGCTGAGTCTATATTTTTTGAAACCCCGATATAAGGACAAATTCCCAGGAACCGGGAAAGAACAAAGTTGTTAATAAAAATTGCTGAAATAGCTATAATGAATATTTCATTTAATCCCATGATACTCCTCCAAGTGAAAATCCTTTACGCGGCGCTTCGTTTCGTATCTAACCAATTAAAAAGTCCCAGAAAAAGTCCCAGGGTCAAAAATGCTCCCGGTGGGAGAATGAGCAATAATACCGGTTCAAAATTCGCGCTGAAGATGGGGATCCCCCAGAGTTTGCCATCGCCAAATAATTCACGTACAATGGCAATAACTGTGAGCGCGAATGTGAAGCCAATTCCCATCCCCAAACCATCGATGAACGAATAAAATACTGAATTTTTTCCGGCATAAGCTTCAGCGCGACCAAGAATGATACAATTGACCACGATCAGCGGGACAAAGATACCCAGTGATTTATGCAAAGATGGCGCGAATCCTGCCATAACCAAATCCACAATCGTTACAAAAGTCGCGATGACCACAATATAAATCGGGATTCTGATTTTTTTCGGTACTCCATTCCTGATAAGAGAGATGATCACGTTGGAACAGAGTAAAACAAAGGTTGCGGCTGCTCCCATACCAATGGCGTTTTGCACCGAGTTGGATACTGCCAGGGTGGGACAAAGTCCAAGCGCTAATTTAAATACCGGGTTTTCTTTATAAAAACCTTTGGTGAATTCATTGGCTAATGACATAAATTATTCCTTCAATTCTTTTAGCTATGTTTTTTGAATAACTATTTTATTAAGCGATAAAAATACAAATACCAAATTACCTGGAAATTTCAAATTTAAAATTATAGGACTGGATTTGTTTCCTGAACTTTATTTTGTGAAAATCCACCCAACTTTTCTTCCAAATCTTCAAGCCCCTCTTTTATAGAATTAGCTACCGCGCGTGAAGAAATCGTCGCCCCGGTTATGCTTTTTATCTCGCCCCCGTCTTTGTCCACGGCTAATCCATCGGCGACTTTGTTTAGA
>NBLI01000191.1 GCA_002084535.1 Candidatus Zhuqueibacterota bacterium 4572_119 | reverse complement strand
GTGAATAATTCAGGTTTAAAAATTGTTAATCAATACCCTGCAAAAGAAGTAAAATTGTTTAGCAGTCCAAAATTGAAATGAATTTTTGATTTCGCTCTTATAGAAATTCGTTGACAAATAATTAAAGGATGAGAAAATGCGTCAACCAAAAGAAGTTGTGTTGATAACCGGATGTTCAACCGGAATCGGACGTGCTTTGGCTTTGGAATTCCTCAATAAAAAATACCAAGTCTATGCTACTGCAAGAAAATTAAAAACTTTGTCCGATTTAAAGGAAAAAGGAATTCAGACACTTACACTTGATATTTTAAATGAGAAAGACATAAAAAAAGTGCTGAATACTGTCGCAAAAGAGCAGGGGAAAATTGATATCATCGTAAATAACGCTGGTTACGCCGCGATTGGACCAATGGCGGAAATCCCGCAATATGAGTTGGAAAAACAGTTTCGTACCAATGTTTTTGCGCCGCTTCGTTTAATACAACTTTCCGTTCCATTTTTGACGAAGTCAGAACAAGGGATGGTAGTGAATATTGGCAGTGTATCCGGTATTCTAACCACGCCATTTGCCGGCGCTTATTGTAGCAGCAAAGCAGCACTGCATTCCATTTCGGATGCTTTGCGTATGGAATTGATGCCATTTAATATTAAGGTCATCACAGTTCAACCAGGCGCCATTGAATCCAATTTTGGCAAAAGGGCAGACCAGGGAGTTTTGGAAAATATTGGACAGAGTTCAATGTATGGAACAATCATCGATTCAATACATCAAAGGGCAAAGGCTTCACAGGAAAATCCCACACCGGCAGATTTGTTCGCGAAAAAACTTGTCAGCGAATTGGGAAAAAAGAATCCCAAAATAACAATCCGGCTGGGCAAAGGAGCGTATGCTTTACCCGCATTGAAACGATTAATTCCGGAGAGGTTTCTGGATAAGATTTTATCTAATAAATTTAAATTAAATCAGGTTAAATAAGGGACGATTAAGTATAATGCAATTATATAAGAAAAAAAGCACCCTTTTCGCCATGTTATTAATTGCGGCAATCCTATTCAATGGTTGCAAAGATAATGGGACAGATGTCAATGATGAAAATAGAAATTACCGGCAGGACATGCGGGATTTTGTGGAAGGAATCAGTGTTTATGCCAAGTCACTTGATAATGATTTTCTAATTATTCCCCAGAATGGACATCAACTCATTACTGATAGTGGAGAAGCTTCAGGGGAACTTGTGTTGGGTTATTTAAATGCAATTGATGGCGTTGGTCGCGAGGATTTGTTTTATGGATATAACGGTGATTATGAACCGACCCCGCTAAAGGATACGCAGGAAATGATTGGTTTTATGGATGTCGCTGAACAAAATGATGTGCAGGTTTTGGTGACTGATTATTGCCGGGATACATCATTTGTAGATTCATCATACCAGAGATGCTTTGAAAAAGGTTATATCTCATTTGCCGCTGAGCACAGGGATCTGAACAATATTCCGGATTATCCGGGCGATCCTTTTAATGAAAATTCAGATGATATTAGGTCTTTGGCTGACGCTAAAAATTTTCTGTACCTGATAAACTGCGCTTTATTTAGTACAAAAGAAGGATTCCTCGACGCATTACAAAACACCAATTATGATATTATTCTTATTGATCTGTTTTTTAAAGATGGCGTGCAGTTGTCAGCAGAAAATATTTTAAGTTTGAAAACAAAATTAAATGGAGGAAAACGATTAATCATCGCCTATATGAGCATCGGTGAAGCAGAGGATTATCGCTACTATTGGAAAGAAGAATGGAGGAGCAATCCCCCGTCCTGGATGGAGGAAGAAAATCCTCATTGGGAAGGAAATTTCAAAGTCAGGTATTGGGACGAAACATGGCAGGATATAATTTTTGGGAACGATGAGTCATATTTAAAAAAAATTATAGACAGTGGCTTTGATGGCGTTTATCTCGATATAATTGACGCGTTCGAGTATTTTGAAGAGGATTAGCAAAATTAAATTGATAGAGATATAAATCGTGAATGCTAAATAAAAAGCTGTTGCTGTATTACTGATAAGTGATGCATTATCTACTTTTTTGAAGTGTACGACATCTCTGTCCAGGTGAGGTGTTGCTGAGTCGAAGATTTTAAACTTGACTATTAGCTAAAATTTTTGTAAGTTCAAATTCGTTGTTTTTTTACGAAAGCGCGTTGTGGAAGAAGTGGGAATGCTGGATGAATCTTTTTTTATGTACGGTGAAGACCTGGACTGGTGTTACCGGGTGGGTGAAGCCGGCTGGAAAATTTATTACCTGCCGGACACCAAGATCATTCATTTTAAGGGAGAGAGTTCTAAAAAAAGCGATATCGACCTGATTCTCCAGTTTTACCGGGCAATGAATTTGTTTGTCGGGAAACATTATCAAAAGCGGTATTTTTATTTTCCGCAATGGTTTCTATTGACAGGGATCTGGTTACGTGCTTCTCTAACATTTGCCAATAAATTTTTAAGCCGAATCTGGCCCGGAATTGTTGATTTTGTTCTTTTAAATTTTTCAATGCTATTAGGTATCTACGTTGGGGTTTACCTGCGTTTTGATTTTTTCCCCTGGCAATCATACCTTCCTGTTATGTTAGTATATTCAATCGTATGGATGGGCTGCATCATTTCAACAGGCAGTTATTTTAGCAAAAAATTTTCATCTTTGCGAACGATATATGGCGTATCACTGGGATTAATGATTAATACATCATTGACCTTTTTTTTCAATCAGTACGCCTTTTCGCGTGCTGTGGTTTTAATTGCCGGATTCTTGAATATTTTGTTGCTGGCAGGTTGGCGTTTTAATTTAAAAATATTGGCAAGGTTGGATATATTTCCCTTTAATCATTTATTGGGACATTCTTTATTGGGGAGAAAAGCCCTGATTGTGGCGCCAATTGAATCAGGGAGAAAAATCGCGGAAAAACTTGGGGAAAATTATCAAACCGGTTATGATGTAACAGGAATTGTACTCCCGGATGAACCGGGCAAAAATCAGGAAACTGAAACAGGAATCCCGGTATTAGGCACGGTGAAGTTTTTAGATAAATTCATTGAGCAAACGCGCGCAAAAGAAGTTATATTTTCCATTGAACAGATTTCCTTTGATCGCATATTGGAAATTATTCATCACTCAAAAAAACAAAATATACATTTTAAATTAATACCCAATAGCATGGATGTGATCATTGGGAAAGCATCGGTTGAGTATATTGGCGACTTGCCATTGGTGGACATAAATTACCGGCTGAACCAGTCGGAGAATATTGTTATTAAGCGTGCTTTTGATGTCATATTTTCTATGCTGGCAATATTTATTACGTTGCCGGAATTTTTATTTATTCGGATAATAAAAAATGAAAAGATTATCAAGCGCAAAATACTCACAACGGATCTTAACCAGGTTGAAATTTTAGAATTTGAAAATCAAAAACTGTCGCGCAGACAAAAACGAATACCATCACTTTGGTCTGTTTTGTCCGGGAAGATTAGCCTGGTCGGGTCAAGCATCGTTTATGCTGATAAATCAAATGCTGACCACATCGATTTAAAACCCGGGTTGACCGGTATGGCTCAAATCAATAAAAAAAATCCAGAATTTTTGCAGGATAAAAAAAAATATAATCATTTTTATATGAAGAACTATTCAATACAATTAGATTTTGAAATAATAATTAAAACGTTATTTAATATTTAGAGTTAAAAAGCGAATAAACCGGGCTGAAAATAGAATGGAAAAACATTTTTTAGATTTTGAACGTCCTTTAGTTGAATTGGAGAAAAAGATTCAGGATATGAAGGATTATTCCCTGAACGAGGATGTTGATCTCAGAGACGAAGTCACCAAGCTGGAAGAAAAAGCCAAAAAGTTAAGCAGGGATATTTATTCAAAACTGACGCGCTGGCAGCGGGTCCAATTGGCTCGGCATCCTGAACGACCTTATACATTGGATTATATTGAGCGAATAACAGATTCCTTTTTAGAGATGCACGGTGACAGGGCTTATGGTGATGATCCGGCAATTGTCGCTGGTTTCGCGGAAATAGGCAAAGAGAAAGTTGTCATTGTTGGTCACCAAAAAGGTCGGACTACAAAAGAAAAGTTGTTTCGAAATTTTGCCATGCCGCACCCTGAAGGTTATCGAAAAGCATTGCGCATAATGAAACTTGGCGCTAAATACAATCGCCCGATTATTTGTCTGATCGATACACCGGGTGCCTATCCGGGCATTGGCGCTGAAGAGCGTGGTCAGGCTGAAGCAATCGCCAAAAACCTTTTTGAGATGTCGCGCTTGCCAGTGCCAATTCTTATAATTGTCATTGGAGAAGGAGCCAGTGGCGGAGCATTAGGAATTGGTGTTGGAGACCGGTTGTTAATGCTGGAGAATACGTGGTATTCCGTAATATCACCGGAAGGATGCGCGGCAATTCTGTGGCACGACAACGCGAAAGCTGGACAAGCGGCAGAAGCGATGAAAGTTACTGCCAATGATTTGCTGGAATTAGAAATCCTCGATGCCATTATTAAAGAACCGCTGGGAGGCGCGCATCGAAATTATGATGGAGCCGCTAAAATTTTAAAGAAAACAATTTTAGCAGAATTGAAAACCCTGAAGAATGTAGCAAAAGATGAATTGGTCGAGAACAGAATTGAGAAATTTGGAAAAATGGGTTTTTGGAGTGAATGAGGGAAGCAAGCGAGTAAATAACCAGTGTTTGAAATATTTGAAGCTGTCAGAAAGCGTGTAATGGTTTTAAATATTTGGAATTAGTTAAAAAAACAAAGTATGAAGCATTGAATTTTTTATATTTTTTTAAAGCTGATTTTGTGGCATACAAGAGTCGTTTTGGCAATTAATATTTCCAGGAGAAAAAGATGTTAAGCAAAGAATTACAGGAAATTTTGGCTTGCCCGCAATGCAAGGGTGAATTGGAATACGATAAAAAAAATGAAAAACTGATCTGCGATAAGTGTCGTCTTAAATATAAAATCAAAGATGACATTCCGATAATGTTGATCGATGAAGCGGAGAAGTTTTAAATTTTATTGTTTTTTAATTTCTATTCTTTATCAAATAGAATTGGTTCGATTTGAGTAACTGAGAGGTTTGAAAAACAATTCAAAAAACTGTTAAAACGACCGATTCGAGATAAATGTTTTAATAAAATCTTGTCAATCCGTTATGTCTTGTACGGTCAGTCGTATCTGCCTTTGGCATGATTGTCCTGTCAACAAAAGCTGATTTTGATTAAATGTTACCCTAATATTGGATATGAAGTTTTTGCCGTAAATATATAAAAAAATAAATCTTGACTATTAGAATAAAATATTGTAAATTTGCGTTTATTTTTTTGGACACTTTACTGCGTCATAAAAAATGAATATTTTAAACTCACATGTTCTGGTGCTCAATCAAAGTTTTCAGCCGATGAGCATTACAAACGTAAAAAAGGCATTTCTGCTTATTTACCTGGGAAAAGCGGAAATCGTGGAAAAGAACTGTGAATTTATCAGATCAGTAAATGATAAATTTCCGCTTCCCAGCATTGTAAGGTTAACGCGGTATATACATGTACCCAGGAAGCAAATAATGCTGACCCGGAAAAATATTATAAAACGCGACGGTCACCAATGCCAGTATTGCGGGAAAAGGACGATCCCTTTGACAATTGATCATGTTATTCCAAGGGTTCGCGGAGGCAAAGACACGTGGGAAAACCTGGTGTGCGCGTGTATTAAGTGTAATAATAAAAAAGGAGACCGGTCTCCGGAACAAGCATCCATGAAGTTGATGCGCCCGCCAAAGAGACCAAACCATATATTTTTTATACGTTATTCCGCCGGGACGATCGATCATCGGTGGAAACCATATTTGTATATGAATTAAAAACTCGGATCTGAAAACAGGTTTGAATTGAGGTTGGAGATTGCGATAGATGAAAAAAAGAATTTTGAGTGGAATGCGACCGACAGGGAAGTTACATTTGGGGAACTTTGCCGGAGCGTTGGAAAACTGGGTGAAACTGCAGGGAGAATATGAAAATTTTCATCTTGTCGCTGATTACCACTTGTTAACAACAAACCTGGATACATCTGAAATTGAGCAAAATACACTGGACATGGTCATCGACTGGTTGAGCGCTGGCATAGACCCGGAAAAGAGTCCAATATTTATTCAGTCCAAAATCAAACAACATGCTGAATTGTTCCTGATTTGTTCGATGCTGGTAACTGTTCCCCGGTTGGAAAGAAATCCAACTGTAAAAGAGCAGGCAAAGGACTTAGGCACAGAAGGCAAAATGATTTTCGGGCATCTTGGCTATCCGGTTTTGCAAGCTGCTGATATTTTGCTTTACCAGGCACACCTGGTGCCGGTGGGTGAGGATCAATTACCACACATCGAGTTAACTCGTGAAATCGCCAGGCGTTTTAACAAAACCTATGACAATGTTTTTATAGTTCCCAAAGGAAAAATTACTAAGTTCGGCAGACTTCCCGGACTGGATGGCAAAAAAATGAGCAAATCTCTGGGTAATACTGTTTTGATGTCCGATAAACCAAAAGAGATTAGTTCAAAAGTAATGCGC
>NBLI01000190.1 GCA_002084535.1 Candidatus Zhuqueibacterota bacterium 4572_119 | reverse complement strand
AAGTATTTTTTTTACGGATTGGTTTTAATTGGCTTTATATTAATCTCGTTTTGTGGTGATTCTGTTGGTAAATTTGACATAGTGATAAAATCGGGGCGAATTATCGATGGCACTGGAAATCCATGGTTTTATGGGGACATTGGAATTCAGGGAGAAAGAATAGCAAAGATTGGAAACATCTCCGCTGATCAAGGTCGTGAAGTGATAGATGCAAAAGGACTGTTCGTGGTGCCCGGGTTTATCGATGTTCATACTCATGTGGACCGGCTCATAGATTCTTTAGGGCAGGTAAAAAATTATTTGCTGCAAGGAGTAACCACAACAGTGGGGGGGAATTGCGGCGGGTCAAGATTCCCGCTTGATGAGTTATTCAAAAAGCTGGAGAAGAAGGGTGTCGCAGTCAATTTTGCCAGCCTGACAGGACACAATACAATCAGGCGAAAAGTAATGGGTGGCGGGGACAGTCAAGCCACCGATGAAGAACTGTCTGAAATGAAAAAGTTAGTTGACCAGGAAATGCGCGCCGGAGCTATCGGCATCAGTACAGGATTGGCTTATGTGCCAGGGCGATATTCGACAACAGAGGAAATTATCGAACTGACAAAAAGCGTGGCTCCCTACAATGGTGTTTACGCGACGCATCTGCGAAACCAGGGCAGAGAAATTGATAATGCGATTGAAGAAGCAATCCGAATCGGGAAGGAAGCGGGAGTGCGGGTTGAATTGTCTCACATTAAATTATCCAATGATGCTGTGTGGGGAAAATACGAGATGATCACCGGACCTGTGGAAAAAGCTTTGGCTGAAGGACTGGAAATTTATATGGATCAGTATCCTTATACTGCGACATCGTCGGGTTTTAGCAGCAGCTTTCCCGGTTGGGTGGTCGCCGGCGGACATGATGATTTCCTGAAACGAATGAACGATCCGGTACTATTCGCAAAGGCAAAGCAGGGATTAATTGAGCGAAGATTTTATTCAGAAAAAGGGATCAACAAAATAAACAAAATTTATGTCAGCAACAATAGAAATCATCGTGAATATGAAGGAAAAAATCTGGGTGAGATATTGGATTTACTCGGAAAAAAGAGAACCGTGTCCAACGCTGCTGATCTGATCATCGAAATGCAGAAAACTGATCGTCCTCGAGGCATTTTTTTTCAGATGGCGGATGAAGATGTGGCGGAGATAATGAAAGTACCATACAGTATGATTGCATCGGATGGTAAAATAGAAATACCCGGAGTGGAAGTGCCGCATCCAAGAGCATACGGTACTTTTCCCCGTGTACTGGCAAAATATGTGCGCGATGAAGGCGTGTTGACACTTTCAGACGCGGTTAGGAAAATGACCTCACTTCCCGCCCAGGCAATGGGCTTTTACGATCGCGGTGTTCTGAAAGAGGGCTGTTACGCGGACGTGGTGGTTTTCGATCTTGATAACATAAAGGACACCGCAACTTTTCAAAATCCTCATCAGTATCCGGAAGGAATAAATTATATTATCGTCAATGGGAAAGTCGCGGTTGAGTCGAATGTAATTATAAATGATGAGAGTGGGAAAGTGATTTATGGGAAGGGAAAATTAAAGTAAAGCTACAAATTTAGTGTGCGCCACGTAATACCTCAGTTATGGGTGTATTCAAGATGTCGCACACTTGAAATTATAATAATTAGTCATAGTCAGACCTTAAATAAATATACTTGTTAAGTAATGTATTATCTGCTTTTTGAAGTGTACGACATCTCTGTCCGCAACCAGTATCACTTTGTAATTATGTTACTCAATTTAATCTTGTAACTCCAGAATATCCTGTTATCCCCGATAAAAAGAATCGGGATCTACGACCTGTCAAAAAAAATATTTGTTAATACCCTGTGATCGGTTACATAAATTGTGATGATAGTTTTACTTCTTTTTGAATAATATTAGTGGAGGTGAAATTTCATGGCTTCATTCGAATCAAAAGTTTCAGACATTTTTCATGAAAATCCCAGGTTAGTTCGCAAAATTCCTGGTCTTATCAGGCGAATGTTTCAGGAGTCAGAATCAGAGTTCAAAAGGCGAATGGAGAGGGAGGCGGAAGAGGGCGTATATCCGTCCCTGTTACGTCTTTATGATGCCCTTTTTATTGATTTCTATTTTAAAGAACTTAAGGATTACTTTATTAGCTGGGTAATAGACAATTCTCCAGCACGGTTTACTGAGTTAGAACTTGAAGAAATGCGCGCACAGGCAGTTTCGCACCTCGACTTTTACGAGATTCAGGATGTGGTGCCTGGCGAAGGAAGTTATATAAAATCAATCTGTTCAGACAATGAAGGATTTTTAAGAGATGTGTCCTCTTCCACCAAATTGGTAAAGTGGGATATTCTGCTGGTAAGGTGTTATAGTTTCAAGGGCGAGTATTACGCGACTGGCGCGACTAGCTTGTTCAGTCCTGCGGATAAAGAATTTATTCAGCAGCAAATAGAGAAGGCTCGATCAGAGTACGAACATGATTTCGGGGAAACTGACTACGCGGATTTTGCCAAGAATCAGTGGGAAGTTTTTTATCAGATTGAAAAAGATATTATAACCAAAGCGAAGAATAAGAAATATTATACATCATATGGCGAGCTTCAACTTTGTGATGTGCGTTTTCGGGTACAGAACGTACAAAGTATTTTGCAAAAAATAAAACTTCTCGATGAATTCGTTTTTGTCGAAACAAAGATTCGCAAAGACAAAACTAAAAAGAGAAATGTTACCCGGTATCAATTTGACTGGGTAACGCAGAGTATTGAAAAAGAGTTGGAATCCATCAAAACAAGAAATATTGAAGATGGGGTCATGCTGCAAACACATCAACTTGACGAAGAAGGTGCTAAAATGGGTTTTGAAGCGATAGGAACACTTTATGTTGACCAGTTTTTGTGCAGGCTTGAAACCCGGTCATTGGATCTCGCAAATTTCGCGGTCAACCATTTTGCTGAGCTGTTTGGTGACGCGCTGATTTTTAAACGAATCTTAAAGATAAAGTATGATGTTGCGTCAAAACAGGAAGGAGAACAGAAAAAAACAGAAGCTTCGGATTATATTCCGGAGGACCCTGAATTGCTCAACAAGATTGGGGAAAAGATTTATCTGGACTTACTGGATCAAGAGGTACCGTTTTTGAACAATCTAACTCCACGCGAAGCGTGTAATGATCTTGTCGGGCGACCTTTGCTGATCGAATGGCTGAAGGGACTGGAAAATTCATTGGAAAGAAGGCGTAAGGCTGGTGAGCAGGTTATATCAATTAAAAAAATCAAAAAGGAATTGAATATCGACTGGTAGTGAAGAAATGATTAACAATACAAAATTTAAAAGCGAATCACAGTAACCGATAACAGGGTAGCTTTTGATTACTATATTTTTGAAAAAATATTTGACAGGATAACAGGATATAATAGATTAGCAGGATTTTGTTAATAATATCAAAGTGGAATCGACATGTTTAATAGTGAATGAAATTCGTCAAAAATCGAACCTAATTTTATATGAGAAACTTTTTTTTAATCATAAAATTCCAGTATCCGTCAAAAATCGGTGGAACCATAACGACACAACATAACTAATTGTATTTTAAGCTAATAGCTAACTGCTAATTTCTAAAAGCTGTTTCAAGTTTCTTGATAGTTTTTAGAATAATCAAATATAAATAATCAAACAAATCCTTGTTATCTGATTATCCTGTTAAGAAACTTCGAGATTTCAATTGATGATTATAATTCTTGTGATCGGTTGTGAATCAAAGAATTGTTTGCATGGAGAATCAGTAAAGTTCTAATCCAAAGAAATATTCAAATAATTGTAACTTTTAGTAACAGGCGGTTCAAATATTGTTTGCAACGCCAGCGTGATCGCGCCTTTAATACCAGCTTGTTTTTTTAGATCGCCAACAACGATGGTGCTTGCTTTGAACGGTATATTTGTCATTCTCCGTTTAACGATACTACGAATTTTTGAAAGCAAGTATTCGGAGTTTTCAATTACAGGACCGTTCAAAATGATAAGGTTGGGGTTTATCGTTTTTATCATGTTCATACACAGAACCGCGACAAAGTAGGCGTATTCGTCCAGCACTCTTTGAACAGCCTGGTTACCCTGATCTCCTTCCTGGAGCAGGTTGTGCAAGAATGTGCTTGTTGAGCTGTCTAACTGTATCAGGCTGTCAATTTGCAGGCTTTTTTTTAAGGCTTTAAGTAGATTGATTTCTGCCAGCAGCTCTCCAAAATATTTTTGATTTTTATACAAGTACTTAAATTTTTTAGTGTCAGCAATATAGTTTCCGACTTCAATGTAGCCGATTTCGCCAGCGTTGCCATTTTCTCCGCGTATTAATTGTCCCCCCATGATAATTCCAGCGCCGATGCCCTCTCCGATCCAAAGGCAAATGATATTCGATTTTCCCTGTCCAGCCCCCAAGGATTTTTCAGCTAACGTAATTGTATTGACATCATTTTCCAGGATTATCGGTATTTGATAATAATCAATAAATCTCGATGCCAATGGTAATTGTGCCCAGCCAATAAGGGTTTCGGCGTATTGAATTGCTCCTTTTTCATAGTCCAGGAAACCAGGCAGACTGATGCCAATGCTTCTCAATTTGGTTTTTTTGATTTTGTGTTTCTTTAATAAACCATCAATTCGGTCGATAATTTTTGGAACGGTCACGTCCATGGGCAATCCGGCTTCATCTTCTAAAAGACTAATTTCTTTTATGTTGGATTCGATATTAGCAAGGGCGATGTTTGTGTGGGTAATTTTGATTTCAACACCAACGACATATCCTGCTTTTGGGTTCAGCTTTAGAAGAATTGGACGTTTCCCCCCTTTGCTGGTTGATTTTCCTTTTCCTATTTCAAGAATATACCCGGCTTCGTCAAGGCGGTTTACAATTTCTGAAATAGCAACTTTGGAAATTTTGCTTTGTTTGGCAAGTTCATTCCTGGAAATTGGTCCATTTTCTCTGATTAGATTCAGTACATTGTTTTCATTGAGTTTTTTGACGAGCTGAATGTTTGCTTTTTCGTTCATTTGCCTGATATGATGTTTGTTAGCTGTTTATTTGGAGTATTTTTGATGAAAAAGATAAAGTTGTGAAGCTGATAAGAAAGGAAAGTGTTTATTATCCAATGCAACCTTCTTTAGTTAGTATTGAAAACAAACTATCAGAATTATAGTCAATTTTTTTGTGATAGTCAAGGGAAAATTCCAGTTTTATGTAATACTTTAGTTACTGGTGGCAGACAGAGATGTCGTACACTTCAGCTAAGTAATAAATTGTGCCATCAACAATTACAATTTCAAGTGTGCGACATCTTGAATGTTCCCATAACTGAAGTATTCCAGTTTTTTAATTAGTGCCTGGACGACGAAACTCTTGTTTTTGTCATTTCTCCCCCGCAATCCGGGATCGAAATAGCACTGTTTAATAGTTTGCATTCAAGCACTAAATAGAAAAAGTATAAATAAAAATAAAGAGAAGAATTTCGCCAAACTAAAAACAATCCTGCAAATCTTGTTTATCCTGTTATTCTGTCCAAAAAATAAGAAACACCAAAGTGGTTTTAAAATATTTACTATTTCTCTTATTTTGAGTATTTTAAAAATCCCAGCTTTTCGCGGAGTGGAGGCAATGTTTTCAAAATTGTATCTACTGAACAATGGTGCCAAAATACACGGTAAAAAAGTAATAAAGTTTTCTGGAGAAAAGTTGTGTGGGAGGTATTTGATTAATAATTATGGGCAAAACTTGTTATCCTGTCGAATGTAAAAGTTGCCAAAGTTGGTGAAACCATTTAATCTGATTTTCTTTGAGAAATTCAATTAAAACTCAGGAGATTCTGGTGTTCGCTGCAATGAGCGCGAAACCGGAATGACGCATTAAGTAATTATATTTTTTCTCACAGCTAACTGACAACCAAAACCCAGGGGCTCCTCCAAATTTTCTGATTATAAAAAACATAGATATACAGGAAACCAAAACAGAAAAATTAAGTTAATAAACCATGATGCATTTGGAGATACTGGCAATAATAAATTGCTTGTATTTCCAAATTGTTTCATTGGACTTTCACTACCGGACACTTTTTAAATTATGTAATGGTCGATTGTTTTTATCTCACACTAATAGACATGGTTGCACATTGGAGTGCGGGAATTTCCTAAATATATTT
>NBLI01000189.1 GCA_002084535.1 Candidatus Zhuqueibacterota bacterium 4572_119 | reverse complement strand
AACATGAAGATTAATAAAAATACTAAAGCTTTACCATTCTTCATAAACTTTCTCCTCATTTTGTTAAAAAAAATAGTTAATTATTATGTAATGAATTTTAATTATCAATATTACAATTACTTTTACTTTTTAATATTTTCCTCAACTCACTTTTCGTAAGTTCATTTGCCATTTTGATTTATTGTTTTTAAGATGAGTCCCAAATCAAAAGGTTTTTCAAAATATCCAATGATATTTAATTTTTCACATAATTCAATTATCAAAAGGTTTTTCAAAATATCCAATGATATTTAATTTTTCACATAATTCAATTTCTTTTGGAATCGGGTATGAAGATATAATGATCATTTTTTGTCCCGGATTTATATCTCCGATTTGTAGCAACCAGTTATCGTGGATTGAGTTTGTTATTTGTATATCTGTAAGTATCAGGTCAAATTGATTTTGAGAAATAAGTTGAATTGCCTCTTTGTTTGAAGATACATAACGCGCTTGTATATTATTATTAAATTTTAAAAACTGACATAAATTTTCAGCTAAAAATTCGTCTTCATCAATTACCAGTATTTTCATATTCGTGTCCTTAAAATAAGGTGTATCCATATCAAAATTAGTGCCAATTTTTCTTCTGGATGTAACTCTCAATTAAATAGTGTGTTATGAAAAATGATTTGTGAGATATTAAATTGGGTTGGCTAATATTAACAAAAAAAAATGGCTAAATTATCAAGAAGAGTATAGTACTCAACAATAAGTTTAAATTTATTAAATGGTTAGCAAGTTGGTTAAAATTGTCCGAAAAGACAAGGGGAATGGAGAAAATTATTCTGTATAGGATTGGAACTCGGAGTTACACGGATTACTATATTTTATTTGATTAAAATTATTGTAATTGTATTAAAGAGTCAACTCTAAAAAGGTAAAAACCAGGTATTTCCCAATCAAAACAAAAACTGTTTATATTGAAGTTATAGCACTATAATTTATGAAAAATCTTAAAATACCTGGTTTTTAGAATGGACTCATTAAATAAATCCTTCTATTATCGATTTCTACCTTGCGAAAAGGGATTATCATTTTTTTCATAAACCGTGTTTTTTAGCCAGGTAACGCACAATATGCCTCGGCTCATTTAAAAGTCTTGCAGCTTTTAGCTGGTTTCCATTGCTCACCTGGAGCGCTTGCTGGAGCAGTGATTTTTCGAGATTTTCAATATAGTCTTTCAATGAGCGTTCCTGAAGCTCGTTCAGGGTTGGTTGAAATGATCCTTTTTTCTGATTGTCCCGCATCATTTCACAGGCGAGATGCTCTACTTCAATTTTTTCGCTCTCACACAGAATCACAGCCCGCTCAATTGTATTGTGCAATTGGCGGATATTGCCGGGCCAGTCATATTTTAATATCATCTCTTGCGCTTCTTCTGTGATTCGTTTAATGGGACGCTGTAATTTGCGGGCGAGTTTTTCAAGGAAGAATTGGGCGATGAGCAAAATTTCATCCTTTCTTTCAGCTAATGAAGGTAGTATCAGGTGAAACATATTTAATCTGAAAAATAAATCTTCACGGAATTTTTCCTGTTCAACCTGAGATTTAATATCCCGGTTGGTAGCTGCAATAATACGAATATTAACTTTTATGTCGCGAATCCCACCCAATCTTTTGAACAACCGGTTTTCGATCACACGCAAAAGTTTTGCTTGTAACGCCGGAGACATTTCAGAAATTTCATCTAAAAATAAAGTACCGTTTTGTGCGAGCTCAATCAAGCCAATTTTTCGTTTTTTCGCGTCTGTAAAGGCACCCGGCTCATAGCCAAAAAGTTCACTTTCCAGCAGATTGTCCGGCAAAGAAGCGCAATTAATTTCCACGAACGGTGAATCTGCTTGTGGGGAATTTTGATGGATGAAACGAGCAACCATTTCTTTGCCAGTGCCGCTGCCACCTTCGATTAAAATAGCACTTTCCTTTACCTGGGCAATTTTAAGCGCAAAATTTTGCAGTTCTTCGATTTGTGGTAAACGACTGACAAAAAATTCTTCCTGATAGGATGTTTGTAGCTGGTTTTTATAATAATTAAATTGATTGTTCAATTGAAAACGCTTCAATTGTTTTTTGATGTTGACAAATAATTCATCCAATTCAAACGGTTTTATGATGTAATCATCAACGCCTAATTTTAATGCTTCCACAGCCGAATTCACAGATGCGTGCGCTGTAATGACAATCGTTGGTATTCCCAATCCTTTTTCTTTGATTAACCGATACAAATCAAGACCGGTGCCATCCGGCAAATTCAGGTCGAGCAAGATTAAATCTGGGTATTTTGATAAAACCGCTTTTTTGGCATCTTCTAAAAGATGAACCGCTTCTACCTCGTACCCTTTTTGCTCAAGTGCGCTTTTTAAGAAAAATGTTAAATTTTCTTCGTCATCGACAATTAATATGTAATGATTCATGATTTATTCCTGACTGCTGGTAATTCAATGGTAAATGTAGTACCTTTTCCTGGCATACTTGTTACTGATATGCTTCCACCATGTTTATCCATGATTTTTTTACTGATCGGTAATCCAAGCCCGCTTCCCTGGGTACGTGTACTGAAAAAAGGTTGGAATATTTTTTTTAGTTGAAGTTCTGACATTCCACTGCCCTCATCGCTAATCTTTAAAACCAACTTATAATTTATTTGATTTAAATTTAAAAAAATATTTTTTCCCGACTCGCTTGCCTGTATCGCATTCAAGAAAACATTCCATAAAACCTGCTCAATTTTTTGCTCATCAATCTTTACCCGGGGGAGATTATCTGCTAACTGCATTTTTAAATTTAGTTGATGTTTTTTTAATGTTGGTTTCACCAGATCACTGAAGCGTTCAATTAGTGAAACAATTTCCATTGTTTTTAAATTTAAATGCTCTTCCCGCGCATAAGTTAGCAAACCTTTTAAAATGGAGTCAACGCGTTGTATTTCTCCCCGCAGTCTTTCGTAAAAAGATATTTGAGTTTTATCTTTGGCTATCTGCCTCTCTAACAATTGAATACCGGTCTGGATGCTGGCTAACGGGTTTTTAATCTCATGGGCGATACGGGCTGACATTTCCCCTATGACTGCCAGATGTTCTCGCTGGGCACGCTCACGGTCTAACTGCCGGGTTTTTGTTACATCGTGTATGATGCCCTGGTAAGCGACTTGTTTTTCAATGAGCAATCGGCTTAATGAAATTTCCACTTCAAGTTTATCCCCGGATTCATTTTTCATTCTTAATGAAATAGTTGATACTTCTTTTTCATTCTTTATGAGTGATTTGATTTCGTTGATAAAATCTTTTTTATATGATTGTTCTATTAATTCTAAAATTGAAAAGTTTGTTTCACAAATATTTTCTTCCGTATAGCCAAAAAGATTCTCGAAACTTTGGTTTACCATCAAAATGTTTTTTCGATCACATAAAAATATCGGGTCTGGCGATTGTTCCACTAAAATACGATAACGGGATTCAGCTTCATTTTTTTCATTGATGAGCGCTGTTTGGATTTTTAAATTTTCCAATTCTTGTTTGGTTGTGATATGCTTGGTGTTGATTCTATTTACCAAAAATGCTCCAAAAACAATTGTCATAATGATCACAACAAGAAGTAGCAGAAAATTTCTAAATTCACTTCTTAATGATGTAGTAATCACTTCAAATGGAGTACTTATAGCTACTACCCAATTCGTACTTATTAATTCACTTTGAGCATAACCGATTAGTTGTTTCGGCAATTTTATGTCATCTTTTATTCCGAATCCTCTTGGATTTGATAACATTTTTTTTTCCATTTTAAAATCTATATGACACTCAAAACATTTTTCTTGAACGTCAAATAAATTTTGAACAAGCATTTCTTCATGTTCCGGATGATAGATTAGATAACCGGGCTCATTAATCACCCAGGCATGATCTTCACTATGAACCATGATCGGTTTAAGCGCCTCATATAATGCTTTTTTTACATCCAGCGCGCCAATTATGGCGCCGACAAAAGAATCATTTTCATCAGAGAAAATAGGAGAAATCAGACAGACAATTACCTTCCCATCAGTTAATACATTTCTTTCAAAGATTAGTGTTTTTTTCTGTCGGACAGCTTCATCAAATATTTTTTTGAACCTGTCCTGGATTTCCACTGTTTGTTTGGAAGGACATGGATACCCTTTCGGATACCCGATTATAGACGCCACATTTTTATCTACATAAAAGATGTGCTGAAAACCATGTACAACATCAAAGGTATGTTTAATTTCATTTTCATACTTACTTAATTTAAAATTGTTATGGGCTGGAAAGTGTGCTAAAAATTCTACAGCATCGACTCTTTCTTTTATGTATGATTTCAGACTGATGGCTGCCTGCTGAGCCAAGGTAGCTTGTTTTTCGCTGTAAAGCTGAATGAGATTTTCTTTTGTTTGAAAATATTGAAGGTGAGCAATAAAACCCAGCAGGAAGATTATTATTGTCGCAGTTGTAAAAATTATAGTTTTATCTTTCATTTTATGATTTCTCATGGTTAGAAATTTTGAGAAAGCCCGGTAAACAGATGTTCAATTTAATGAATTGGTCTTCTAAAAATTTTTGTAACTATTTAGCTTGAGTCGTCTCTTTATAATTTTGTAAGCTGCTGAAGCAGCCGGTTGTATTAACACCACGATTCATCGTGGTGTCCATAAATCAACATTGCAAGCCAATTTAGCCGCTTCAGCGGCTTCTGGAATAACCATACCTGAATAGTAACACTTTTTTAACCTGAATTATTCACAAACATTAATTAAAAGGTAACCAATCACAGGGTATTAACAAATATTTTTTTTGACAGGTCGTAGATCCCGATACTTTTTATTGGGGATAACAGGATATTCTGGATTTACAGAATTAAATTGAGCAACATAATTATAAAATTTGAATAACATGCAAAATCAATCTACTTTAAATCCAGTTAATCCTGAGAATCAAGTGCGCCCAGTCGCATCTGCCTTTGGCATGATTATCCTGTCTAATTTCATTTTCATTTAATGATCTCCCCTGTGATCGGTTACGATTGATGTTTTAAACTCAGTTTTTGTGTTTTATTCCTTAATGTGTGAATAATTCAGGTTATCCCGCTACCTTTAAAAATATGATGAATAATGCGGGTTAATTAAAATTTTCCTTGAGTCATAGTAATTGAAAAACCGATGTTCGAAATTATCAAACACCGGTTTTTCATCTATGCCACACTACAACAAAAGGAGGTCGTTTTCAATTAATACAATAAATTAAAGCTGTTATGAACAACGTATCATTTTATACTATATAGTTGATTTTTAATAATACATGAGTCAATTCTAAAAAGGTAAAAACCAGGTATTTTTCAATCAGAATAAAAGCTGTTTATATTGAAGTTATAGCACCATAATTTATAAAAAATCTTAAAATACCTGGTTTTTAGAATGGACTCATACATTTTAGCTATATTTTATAATACACTTATTATATATAAAATATTTTCTTCAATGTCAAGGAATTTATTGATATTTTCGTAAATCCTTCTTCCCATTGTTCTACTTTAGTTCTTAAAACCGATTTAGCGACTAATCGGTAAATCCAACCTAATCGTTTATTACCAGGTGGTGGGCAAGTGGGGGGCAAGTAGTGGGCAGGTGGTGACCAACATGCTGGCCAAAACCAGCAACAGAACAGGTTCGACAAGTTCTGTTAAGTTCTTTGCACGCTGTATCAGGAAACATCCAGCAAATTATTTTGCATTCGTTGAACGCCGGGCATTTATCTCTCGATTCAACTGGACATGGCTTTATGGACCAGCATGGTAAAATCGCCAGCAAACGCCGAATGCCAGCCAGGTTGAGAGCTTCATTCTTAATCAACTTTCGGATGTACGTGATTCTTTTCAAATCAGAAAAAGAATAAAACCGACGCCCGGTTTCAGAGCGATAAGGAATTATTAATCCGGCTTTTTCATACATGCGCATCGTAGGGACGGCAATACCTAATTTTTTTGCAGCAATACCGATAGCAAAAATAGGTTCATTGTCATTGATGTTCATTAATATCACTCCTTAAAAACTTTAGATCTTTGGGCGATTCATATTTGATTTTGTTTGATTTTTTTTAATTGAAATATTGTCATTTTCTATATTAAAAAATACAGGTTTAAAAAGCAAGAAAAAAAACCCTGAACATCCGGCAATCCGGTTTTTTTTTATTGATCTAAATTCTCATCTCTGGGATAGCCAGGTTTTGTCTGATTCACGCACCATCTTCCATGAAGAAAAATATTTCTTGATATTTCCAATTTTGTTTTTTACATTATCAGCTATAAAACAATCTAAACTTACTCATCTGCTGAAAAAAAAGGGCTAAAATGAAAAACAAATTCTCCATCATCATTTTTCTACTTCTTATTTTAACTGGTTTTTTATTCGCGCAAGAAGATGAAGTATGCCTCGATTGCCATGCCGATCCAACGCTAACCACGACCAGGGACGGCAAAGTTCTTCAGATGTACATCAAAAAAGGTGATTATGTAAAGTCAACTCATGGAGAAGTTGGCTGCGTTTCCTGCCATGATGATGTTAATCCTGAAGATTTGCCCCATGCTGAAAAATTAAAAAAAGTCGAGTGTCAAAACTGCCATGAAGATGAATATGATTCCTATCACGCGAGCCTGCATGGCGACGCATATAATCGCGGCGATCCATATGCCCCGACTTGTGTGCATTGTCACGGCTCTCATTACGTTCTGCCGCCGACAAATCCTGAATCGCCAACTTATGTGATGAATATTCCCCTTATGTGCGGTCGTTGTCACAAAGAAGACACGGATATGGTTAAAAGGCATAATATCCCGGAAAAAGATATCATTCAGAATTATTCCATGTCCATTCACGGAGAGGGTTTGTTCAACCGTGGTTTAATTGTAACCGCGGTTTGTACGAATTGTCATACGCCTCATAAAATTTTGCCACACACCGATCCTAATTCTTCCATTCATCGAAACAACATCGCGAAAACCTGTATGCAATGCCACGCGCAAATTGAGCAGGTTCATTTAAAGGTTATTCGAGGTGAACTATGGGAAAAGCAGCCGCATTCGATCCCGGCTTGTATTGAGTGTCATTCTCCGCATAAAATACGAAGAGTTTTTTACGCTGATACGATGAATGATGGATACTGTATGGACTGCCATTCAAGACCGGGATTGGTAAAAAAATCAAACGGTGAGGTTGATTCTCTATTTGTTGAATTACACGAAATCAGAGACAGTGCCCATGGCAACAATATAGAGTGTATTGAATGCCATGTAAATATGAGCAATCAAAATAATCCGGTATGTAAAGATTCCGGTCCGGTTGATTGTTCGATTTGTCATGCTGAAGTTGTGGCAAACTACCAGATAAGTTCCCATGGAAAAGCTATGGAAGCCGGGGATGAAAACGCCCCAGGATGCAGCGAATGCCATGGTACACATTTTATTCAACCGCCCGAAGACTTGACATCTCCCATTTTTCCCAAAAACGTACCGCAGCTTTGTGGCAAATGTCACCGCTCTGGTGAAACAGTCGCTCAAAGAATCGATAATCAAACTGAAATTGTTGACCATTATACGATGAGTATTCACGGTAAGGGACTTTTGGAGAGCGGATTGATGGTAACAGCAGTCTGCAATAATTGTCACAATGCTCACCTTGAGCTTCCTGCCAGCGATGAGAATTCGTGGGTACACCCGGATAATATCGGGCAGACATGCGGTCAATGCCATTTGGGTATTTATGAAGACTTTAAAACATCGATTCATCATCCTGATGTTGCAGATACTGATGAAAAGCTACCGACCTGTCATGATTGTCACAATGCCCACGAAGTTGAGCGAATTGATAATGAATCTTTTCGCCAGCAGATACTGAATGAATGCGGGACCTGCCACGAAGAAGAAACCGGCTCTTATTTTGAAACTTACCATGGCAAGGTTTCCCTGCTGGGATCCGGTAAAACAGCAAAGTGTTCGGACTGTCATGGCGCGCATAACATCTTGCCCGCTGGTGAGCCGAAATCAACATTGAGTCATGGGAACGTTGTGGAAACCTGTCGCCAATGTCACCCGAATTCAAACCGTAAGTTTACAGGATATCTTTCGCACGCGACTCACCACGACCGGGCAAAATTTCCGATACTTTATTATACTTTCTGGGCAATGACTATTCTGTTAATCGGTACTTTCGCGTTTTTCGGTTTACACACCATTCTCTGGGTACCTCGTTCACTCTGGCAACGCTTGAAAGTCCATAAAAAACTTGTGGACGATTCAAAAAGTTATTTCGTCAGGTTTGAAAGTCATTGGCGGGTACTTCATGTAATTGTCATCATCAGTTTCATGGGCTTGGCTATTTCGGGGATGGTTTTAAAATTTGCCGGCACTGCCTGGGCAAGTTTTATTGCTAACAATATTCTTGGCGGATTTGAAATGGCTGGTCTTATCCACCGATTATGCGCGTTATTAACACTGGGGTATTTTCTTGCTCATTTTGTCTTTATGTTTAAAAAGTGGAAAAAGTCAGGAAAAACCTTAAGAGCATTCCTGTTTGATAAAGAGGGACTTATTCCAACATGGAATGATTTGAAAGAGTTTTTTCAAACCATACGCTGGTTTTTTGGACATAAAAAGCAGCCTAACTACGGGAAGTGGACATACTGGGAAAAGTTTGATTATTTTGCTGTATTTTGGGGTGTCACTATGATTGGATTTTCCGGTTTAACATTGTGGTTCCCTGAATTTTTCACATTGTTTCTACCCGGTTGGTTCCTGAATGTTGCTACCATAATTCATAGCGATGAAGCTTTATTGGCAACAGGTTTTATTTTTACCGTACATTTTTTCAATACCCATTTCAGACCGGAAAAATTTCCCATGGATCCGGTTATTTTCACGGGGAAGGTTCCTTTGGAAGTTTTTAAGCATGAAAGACCAAGAGAATATGCCTTGTTGAAGAAAGAAGGAAAACTTGAAGAAAAATTAAAAAAAGCACCGTCCAAATCATCGTTACTCTGGGCGCGTATTTTTGGAATATTTTTTCTGCTGCT
>NBLI01000188.1 GCA_002084535.1 Candidatus Zhuqueibacterota bacterium 4572_119 | reverse complement strand
GAATGATCACATATTTCCCAGTGGGCAGTGAATGGATTTTTATACCTACAAGTTTTGCTGTTACAGACTTGAATTGGACCTCCGCGCCCGATTCGATTATATATTCCCCTTTGGGTTCAAATATGATCGACCAAGACTTTATTGGTATCGTGTATGGAGACGTAACGGGAAACTGGGTGACTGAAAGTTTCGACGGTTCTGTCGGAAATGTGGAATTTGTTGTTGGCGCCCCGGAAAATTTGGAAAACGGAGAGCTGCTTATACCAATTGAAATCAATCTCACGGAAGACGCTTATTCGGGTGTTGTCAGGCTGGATTATGACGAATCCGCGGTGAGTTTTGTTTCTTCCGTCAATCAATCGGAACAAACAGGTCTGATCGCCGCGAGTTCTGAAAATCAGGGAGAGATTGTTCTGGCTTTTGCTTCTCCCTATTCACTGGCAAATCAGAACGTGAAGCTGGGACTCGTTTTTGAAAACATTACAGCGGAAGGCTTGACCAATCCTGTTTTGAGCTTGACCGAAATGAAGATCGACGACAAATACGCCATGCCAACCGTTGTTGATAATTACCGCGAAACACAAGCGCCTGTTTCTTTTGAGCTGTTCCAAAATCATCCCAATCCGTTCAATCCTGAAACAACAATCAGTTTCAGGCTGGCGGAAGAAACTCGCGTTACAATCGAAATTTATAACCAGTTGGGTCAGAAAGTGAAAACCCTGCTGAAACAAGAAAAGAACGCGGGTAAACATGAAGTAAAATGGAACGGCATCGATGACTCCGGTCAACCGGTTGTCAGCGGTGTTTATATTTATAAAATGATCGCGGGTGAATTTGTGGCAAATAAAAAGATGGCGTTGGTGCGGTAGATTGATTTAGGGTGAATTTTTGGAGTATTGGATTAAATGTTTTTTTAATTCAATACTCCTTTTTATTTGTTCGAAATGACAGGGAATTGTTCTGAAAGGAAAAAAATAGTTGATAATTTGGTTCCATGTTGATTTGAGTGGGTAAATTTATAATATTGCCTATGAATTCAGAACAGTCAATTATTTAGAATATAATATTTTGCCAAATTTGGCCTGAATTTTATTATTTTTTTGAAGTACTAAAAACTTGTGCTGGCTCTATATTTGATTCATTAGCACTCTGATAGTTTTAGACAGATTTTCTGTGCTATCATCCTGCTTGTGATAAGTGATGATGATATCACTTTTACCGTCGTTATCGTCTCCGTTGAAATCCCCATTAAGTTCAAACACTGGAAAGGTCCCGGACGCGTTGGCAGAATTTTCGCTCACGCCGAAACTGAAACTCAACGTCAGTTTTTTCTCCAAATCAGGAGACTCAGGGTAAAGCCCTTGCTCATTCATTTGATAAATTTTAATTCCGATCGTTGCGCTTTTAGTGAGCAGCATTTTGATGATTCTCATTAAACCCAGTTTTATAGATGGCATTGCCAGGTCCATTTTCTTATCGTTGTTGAAATCGAGTAATTGCTCCTCGAAGTGTACACCCGAAGAAATGATAATTTGATCAGGTTTTAGCGAAAAAAGCCGGTTTGAATTTTTCTTGCCCAAATAAATTTGAATCTGGCTTTGTGGATTCAAAATACTCTCACTGGCGGATATTTTGGTGGCGAGCATGTCCAGAAGTCCGTCACCGTTTATGTCTTTTAATGTATGCACATTAATTTCTTCGTTGCTTTTTTCCGTGTCCTTGAATTTCATGTCAAACGTCATGTCAGGATTTCTGGGGAATGCTCCGTTTTCCTGTTGATAAAAAATATAGAATATATCTTCGTCCCTGGCAATAATGTCTGCTGATCCATCTGAATTACAATCAGCAAAATTAAGATCCAACGACTGATAATTGACTGACAACCTGTTAAAAACGCCAATATCGGTTTTTGTCCTGATACGTAATCTGCTGGGATTCTGCCAACCACTGGTGTCATCGACGGAATAAATGAGATAATTGTTGAATTGAGGAACGAGAACCTCGGCTTTTCCATCATTGGTAATGTCTCTTACAAAATCCCAGTAACAAATATTTTCCTTGTCCGAATTTCTTAAAATAGTCGGGGCTTTGAATAGGAATTTTTTGTTTAAATCATAACGAGCTGATGAATTTAAAGTATAGTAATAAATTCCGTTGCTGGTTAAAAAGACGAACTCTTTTCCTGGATCGATAGTCACATCACCAAAATCAAAAATTATCATTTCTGCGGGCGGGCGAAATTTTTGTACAGAATTGTTCGAAAAACTCCCATCGACCTGCCAGCAAATATTAATGTAGTGTTGAGCGTTTTTGTTTTTTCCTTCCTCTGTGAAGGTGATTATTTCTTCTATACTGTCATTGTTCAAATCCATGGTCACGTATCTTTTGACCTTGCCGTCAAAAGTTATATCCTGAATTAAGAAAGAATTTTTATTCTGTGAAAAAATAACTGTAACAAATAAAAGTAACAAAATGAAAACAACGAACAATTTTTTCATGAAAGAATATCCTTTCGATTTAAGATCAGTATTGCCAGGAAAATGAAAACAGCAATGGAAACCAGGGTTGTGAGCAAACACCAGTAGATTTGCGGAGTCCACTTGCTCGCCAGTCCGTAAGTGACTTCTTTGAAAGTATTGATGGGGAGGCTGGTGAAGTGTGTGAATAAAAAATATTTCACATTATCAAATTGAGCCGCGAGGTGAAGCACGAAATAAAGGCAAATGCTAAAACCAATGGCTACACCGGTTTTCGGAATGAGTATAGAAATAAAACTCCCAAAAATTCCTACTGCCGACAATGTGATCAGACTGAGTAAAAACGCTATTATCAGATTCCATAATATTGTTTGCCATTTGACAATGATATATCCTCTTTCCTGGAGGTGCCCCATGTCACCGAGAGAGGAACCTAAAATAATGCTGGTGATCAGAATGAAAAGGAGAAAAATCAAAACGATAAAAACAATTGTCAATATTTTCCCGCCAAAAAATTGAGCGCGGTTGATGGGGCGTGTCAATAAATTTTTAATTGTTCGATCGGAAAATTCTTCTGCAACCAGGTTGATGGATAGAATCAAAATGATGATCGCGGAAACCTGGACGCCCCAGGATGCGGCAAAGGAAAGTATCTGCCAGCCGTTTGCCTGCCCCATACCAAACGTTCCGACGTCGGAAAGTTTATCCCTGAAAACAGCAGCAGCAATTGTTAATGATATTGCAAAAATTAATGAGAACAAGGGAAATCGTTGATGTTTGAGTTTGAGTAATTCAATGTTGAAAAGAGAAATAATTTTAGTCATTTTTTTTAGCTTTTCGTTCTAATAATCCAGTTATTTTTTTGTTTTGATCAACCTTAAAAATAAATCCTCCAAATTATCATCCCCTGGCTGGATAAGTTGTGATACACTTCCCATCGCGATTGTTTTGCCCAGATTAAGAATAGCAATGCGGTGGCATAATTGTTCGATTTCAGATAACAAATGGCTGGAAATTAAAAAGGAAATATTTTGATTCTTTGCCATTGATAAAATAAGTTTTCGGATTTCAATCATACCCTCTGGATCGAGACCATTGGTGGGTTCATCCAAAATGACAATTTTCGGTTTGTGCAAAATCGCGGCTGCGATACCCAATCTTTGCCGCATCCCCTGGGAATATTTTTTAACAGTGTCATCCGCGCGATCAAATAATTTTACCAGTTTTAAGGTCTGTTCAACATCCTGGTGAGGATTTAGTTTAGGATTAGAAATTTTAAATAGTAATTCGAGGTTTTCGCGTCCGGAAAGATAATTATAAAAGAAAGGTGTTTCTACCAGGCAGCCGATGTTTTTTATAGCATTAACGAAGTTGCCGGATAGCGAGAATCCATTGATTACTACTTCGCCAGAGCTTGGCTTGATCAGTCCCAGCAGCATCCTGATGATGGTTGTTTTTCCGGCGCCATTGGGTCCCAATATCCCAAAAATTTCACCCGGTTTTAAAGATAGATCAAAATCTGTTACAGCGGTAAAGTTAGAGAATTTTTTGCAGAGCAAAGAGGCTGATAAAATAGGTCTTTCGGTTTTCAATCGAGCTCCAGTGTTTGCTTAAAATAATTTAATGATTAAACGGTTTAAAATAAAATTTGGTTCAATTTTATTGGATATTGGCCGAACAAAAATTCCTGTTTTTGTCATTTCGACCCCGCTTTGTGGAAGAGAAATCTTTTTGAGCTATTAGTTTATCAGGGTACAAAAAAATCTCGATCCGCCGCGGCGGACTCGAAATGACTGTTTGATGGTTTTCGTTCAAACACTAATTAAAAAACGCCAGAATAAAATCTGGCGTTTGGTTAAACCCGCTTTAGATTGTTAACAAAATCCTCTTGAATTTTGTCAAGTTTGTTTTGAGTTTTTTACATTGCTTTGTAGTGTTTACAGCTCTTTAATCCTAATACCTCCGCCGGAGGTTCTGAGCTTTAATAGTGGTCCACCGTTATTAATTTTACCGTATAACAAATTTCGTTTAACTTTTCCTTTTATTGTTATCGGAAAATCTGTGGTAACGCTGCCACCGGAAGTATGGGCGTCGATTTCAACAGAAATATTTCTTGGCAGGTAAACTGTAATACCGCCGCCGGAAGTTTTTAAATAACAATCGCTGTCGATGTTTTTAGTCAATTCAGCGTAGATGCTGCCGCCGGAAGTACTCCCCTGAACATTCCCGGAAAGGTTATTAAGTTTCAATCCCCCGCCGGAAGTATGAACTCGTGTATCGCCATCGACACGATCTAAGGTGATGCTGCCGCCCGAAGTTTCGGCGTCGATTGATCCGGTAGTTTCACCGATAGAAATGCTGCCACCGGAAGTGTGGACATCTATGTCTCCATTAGAACCACGCACTTTGATGCTGCCGCCTGAAGTTTTCGCGTTGACCGGACCGTCGATTTTACCAACGGAAATAGAGCCGCCAGAAGTGTGTAACATTATTTTGCCTGCCAGGTCTTCCACACTTATGCTGCCCCCGGCAGTATTTATATCAAGGTCAAATTCGCGTGGTACCATGACCTCAAAACGGACTCTCAATTTTCTCCTTCCTGAAAACCATCGTTTTTCACCCGTGTATTCCGCGATAACATTGACTCCCTGTCTGTTCTGGTCGAACCTGATTTCAAGGTCATCAAAAGCTCTCATGGCTTCTCTTTTACTGGAAACCCTGGCTTTTTTGATAACGACTAATCTGACTTCTCGTTTGTCCCAACTTCCTACATCGACAGATCCCATATCAGATTTAAGATAGAAAAGTTGACCTGGTTTTACACGAAATGATTTTTTGATTGTATCTTCATACTCTTTCGCGTGGCTGACTTTGGTGCTAAAGGAAATTGATAAAACAGCAATCAAGGCAAAGATTATCAACTTTTTTGTTGGATTCATTTTTTTATCTCCTGAGTTTTTACTAAACGTTTTAAATTTGTACGTGGACCTGTTTCCAAAGTTTCTTTCATTTTTTGTGGTTGTTCAAATTAGATTGTTTTTGCCACAAAAGTCACCAAAACATAAAGCTGCATAAATTCCAAAGATTTTCGTGAAACGTGAAAAGTCAAACATCAAACGAAAGTCATTAAAAAAATATTTTCCCGTTATACTCCCGCTGACCGCAGGGTATTTCACGCAAAACAATTTCCCGATTGGAAGGGAAATATTGTAACGCTTCAGTTGTGGGAGTATTCAAGATGTCGCACACTTGAAATTGTAATTGTTGATACTAT
>NBLI01000187.1 GCA_002084535.1 Candidatus Zhuqueibacterota bacterium 4572_119 | reverse complement strand
TTTAACAAATAGAAAATAAGGAAATCTATGCTATTAGGAGCCCATGTTTCGATTGCTGGTGGAATAGATCAGGCAGTTAGCCGTGGTGAAGAAATTGGTAGTACCGCAATACAAATTTTCACAAAAAACCAGCGACAATGGAACGCGAAACCTCTACTCCGTGACGAAATCGATAAATTTAAAAAAAGCTTAAACAACTCGCAAATACAACAAGTCATCGCTCATAGTTCTTACCTTGTAAATTTATGTAACCCTGATAAAAATCAATTGCAAAAGTCCCGTGAATCATTTATATTTGAGTTGAAAAGATCATCGCGGTTAGGAATAAGCGGACTTGTTTTTCATCCCGGCGCGCACCTGAATGCGGGCGAAAAAGCCGGTATCCAGCTAATTGCAGATAGTATCAATTACATTATAGAAAAATGTCCGGATGAAAAAGTGCAATTGTTGCTGGAAACAACTGCTGGGCAGGGTAGCGCCATTGGTTTTAAATTTGAACAATTACGCGAAATAATTGATCGGGTTCAGCAGCAGGGAAAAATTGGCGTGTGTCTGGATACCTGTCACATATTTGCTGCTGGTTATGATATTCGCGACCATGAATCGTTCACGGATACAATTGATCAATTTGATCAAATCATCGGTCTTGAATGGCTGCAGGCAATACATTTGAATGATTCCAAAAAAGATCTTGGGACGCGGGTTGACAGACACGAAAGGATTGGTTTAGGGAAAATCGGGATTGAACCATTTCGTCAAATTATGAAAGATGCGAGGTTTAGAGAAGTCCCAAAAATATTAGAAGTTCCAGGCGGGATGGAAAGCTATAAGCAGGATATTGAACTATTGAAAAGCCTAATGGAAAAGTAGGCAGAGCAGTGTTAATAAATTTAAAAATAATTCATAGAAAAATTTGAAATTGTTAAATCAAAAGGAACAGAAATGGCAGACAAAAATTTTGATCTTGTTGTTATCGGCTCCGGTCCTGGAGGATATGTCGCGGCAATCCGGGCATCTCAACTTGGAAATAAAGTCGCGGTTATTGAAAAAGAACATGTGGGAGGTATCTGTTTGAATTGGGGATGCATTCCGACAAAGGCGCTGCTGAAAAGTGCTGAGGTCTTTTCCACATTAAAGAACGCGAAAAAATATGGATTTACAGTTGAAAATTTTTCACTGGATTTTGAGTCGGTAATAAAGCGCAGTCGTCAAATTGCCGGAAGAATGTCCAAAGGTGTTCAATTTTTATTTAAGAAAAATAATATCACCGTGATTTCAGGGAAGGGGAAACTCGTTGACAAAAACACTGTGGCAGTAATTAATGATTCTGAAGATGTGATAGAGCAGCTCACCGCGAAAAAAATCATTATCGCGACCGGCGCGAGACCACGGTCGATCCCGGGGGTGGAAATCGACCGAAAAAAGATCATCAGCAGCAAAGAGGCAATGTCGCTGGAAAAAATCCCGGAGTCCATGATTGTGATTGGCGCTGGAGCGATCGGAATTGAATTTGCGTATTTCTATCAATCATTGGGATGCCAGGTAACAGTCGTGGAAATGCTGCCCTCAATTTTGCCTATTGAAGATAAAGAAATTACTGATATTTTAGTCAGGTCTTTCAAAAGATTAAAAATGAAAATTCATACAGGAAGCCTTGTCAAAGAAGTTAAAACCAATGAAAAAGGTATCAAGGTTACCATTGAAACTGAAGGCAAAAGCCAGAATTTGTCAAAGTTAAGCCAGTTGATTATTCAAGCATCCCAGGGTGTACGTATTGTAAACCACAGGTCGCCAGTATTGGTTTAACGGAAGAAAAAGCCATCGAGCAGGCTTTTAAAATAAAAATCGGTCGTTTCCCGTTTGTTGCCAATGGAAGATCTTTGGCTGCCGGTGAAAGTGAAGGCATGGTTAAGTTAATTTTTGATGAGCAGTCAAATAAATTGCTTGGCGCGCACATCATTCACGCTGAAGCTACGGAATTGATCGGTGAATTGTCAGTGTTGAAAACATTGGGAATCGAAGGACACGATCTTATCAAAACTGTACACGCGCATCCGACTTTGTCAGAATCAATCATGGAAGCGGCAGCCGCGGCTTATGATGAAGCGGTGCATGTGTAGGTGAGAGGGTTGATTGTTTTGTATGTTTTGCTTTATTTTATATTGAAACAGAAATGAACTATTCTAAAAACCAGTTATTTCATTATTGTTAAAAAAGTTGGATGCAATAACCACAACATGAATAGTTTTTGTTTGATAAAAAAATACCTGGTTTTTAGTTGTTAAAATTAACTTGAAAGTAGAAAAATATTTATATGCGGATCAGAGAAAAAAGACATCCCAAGTGGATGAAGGTTCCCCTGCCTGTTGGATCGGGATTTAATGAAGTCAAAAGGTTGGTGAAGGATAATCAATTACACACCGTTTGTCAAAGCGCGCATTGTCCAAATATTGGTGAATGCTGGGGACAGGGCACAGCAACTTTTATGATACTTGGTGATATTTGCACGCGTAATTGCCGCTTTTGCGCGGTGACTTCGGGGAAACCGGGATCGGTGGATTTTGATGAACCAAAACGAGTCGCGGAAGCAGTGAAAACCCTTTCTCTTAAATACGCTGTTATTACATCAGTAACAAGGGACGACCTGCCTGATGGAGGATCATCAATTTTTGCTTCTGTGATAAATAAAATTAGGGAGCAAACTCCCGACTGTAGAATCGAAGTTTTGATCCCGGATTTTTTGGGATCGCAAAAATCTCTGGAACAGGTTTTCCTTGCCCGTCCAGATGTATTGAACCATAACCTGGAAACGGTTCCTTCCCTTTATTCTGAAGTAAGACCAGCGGCGAGTTATTCGCGTTCACTGCAAGTCCTGCATTTGGCAAAGCAAAACGGTCTCATTTCAAAATCCGGGATTATGTTAGGATTGGGAGAAACGCACGAAGAAGTGATTCAAGTGATGCGTGATTTAAGAAAAGTAAATTGTGATTTTCTGACATTGGGACAGTATTTGCAGCCCTCGGCTTCTCATTTGCCAATCGAAAAATATATCGAACCGGATGAGTTTGTACAGTTGAAGGAAGAGGGAATGGCACTGGGATTCAAACATATCGAATCAGGTCCGCTGGTGAGAAGTTCTTATCATGCCGCGATTGGATTTGATGAATGTGACAGAAGCGAGATGGAAAATTGATTAATTAAGATTTGCATATTCCGCATTGTTCGCACAAGGATAATTTAGTTTTTAAACCGTATTTTTTTCTCACATCCTCAAGTTTCTCAATTTCGTTTTCGGACAAAGTTTTTACCCGCCCCAATTGTCTGGCGGTTAAAGTAACTTTCGCGCAATACTCAACTTTTTCTAATTTGTAAAAAGCAGAGATTAAATCTGACCCAACAGTCAGCGTACCATGACGATCGAGTATCAATGCGTCATGATTTTTTATCAACTTTTTAATGACTTCTGCACCCTCATCAGTGGAAATTGTGGCATATTCTGTGGTGGGAATTGTTCCGAAAATCAGTACAACCTCTGGAATGATACATTGTGCTAATGATTCGCCGGCAACAGTAAATCCAGTAGTTATTGGGGGATGAGCGTGGATAGCAGCATAAATGTCTTGACGTTCGCGGTAGGCGGTAATATGCATGGAAACTTCACCAGTTGGCTGTCCCTTGCCGGAAAGTTTATTGCCATTAAAATCTGTGAGAATAAGTTCATCAGGTTTTAATTGTCCCAGGCAACAGCCCCTGGCAGTAATTAAAAGCCGGTCGTCATTGAGTCTTGCGCTGATGTTCCCATCAGTGGCTGCAACAAAATCCTTATCATAGATTCTTTTTCCAATATCAACAATATCGCGCCTTATTTGCCATTCACTTAACATGGCTCAATTTCCAATATTTATATCATCAATGATCCCAATGATAATCGAACGGATAGGGGCAGAGCTGTCATCTACAACCTGCCTCGCTGAATTACCCTCATCAATGACCAGCACAGTTTCACCGACTCCGGCTCCAACAGAATCAACCGCGATCAAATAACCACTTGTAACAGAACCGGTTGGAGTTATTTTATCAATAATTAATAATTTTTTACCATCATAAAATTTATGATTAATAGTAGAATATATTTCTCCGCTAACTTTTCCGATGATCACTGATTAGACTCCTCGCTCAAATTTACACCATCAACAATTCCAATAATGGTGTGATCCACTGGAACAAACCAGGGTTCCAAAACAAGTGCTGCTTCCCTGCCACCTTCGTAATAGACCAATTCGTCAGGTCCTGCCATGCGCGTGGAATCGCAGGCTACCAAAGGTTTACCTGCCGGTTGAAGTTTTTTATCCAAAGGTTGAAGCAGTAAAAACGGTACTCCCTGGAGTCCTTCATAGGCAAGGCTTGGCGTCACTGTTCCGATAATTTTTCCCAACAACATGACTATTCGCCTCCCTGAATTTTTTGAAATTCTGCCAGGGAAAAGCGCGTCGTGGCGTTAATTTGGTCTGCAAGTTCAGCATGTAACAAAGGAATAATGGATTTATTCCTCCACAACGCTTTGTTGGAAATAGCGTTTGCTCCGATGTCAATGGCAGTTTCAACGTCCTCAATTTTACCATTAAACATCACAAATGCTTTGCCGCCCAGGGAATCTGCCAGTCTCATTTCGATAATGGTCACATTCGCGCCTTTAATTCCGGCATCTGCTGCTTCGATAGTTGCCGCAATGGAACCTGTTTCGATAATTCCAAAAGATTCCTTTGTAATTTTGTGCCTGGTGCCGAACATGGTTTCTATGACCTGCGCGTGTACATCCTGTAGCAGAAGTTTGTCCAGAACAAGGTCCTTTCCAATGTTCAGACCCTCTTTGTAGGATTCCTCGACTGAGGCAACGCTTCCGCTAATAAGGACAATATATTTTCCCCGGCTGACTGTACCTGCCTTGAATAAAGAAATTGGGGATTTCTTAATCATCGCGTCACCTGCTGTAATACCAGTAGCGATGCTGCTGAATTCAATGAGTGCTATTGCTGGATATTCTTTTTTCATATTTTATACAATCCGAAAATGATCTACTAATACACAGCGCCGTTCTCTGGAAAAACTGCGCGGACCCGTGAGTCCTTCACCTGTTGGGCTGGCAATGGAGAATGAAGTATGTCCCTCACCACCAAAGCCTAACCCGGCGTAGGATGGCCCATTTTTCACGAAAATTGTGGAATTTATTTCTCTTGCCATTCGGCTTAAATTATCTATATTTTTGGAATACATGACCGCGGTGTGGTAATTGCCACCTTCCGCAAGTTTGGCAAAATCAATTCCTTCATCGGCATTGGAAACACGAACAATGGGCATGACCGGCATCATTTGTTCTGTCCACACCAGTGGATGGTTTTTATTCACATCGGCAATAATTAGCCTGACTTTTTCATCGACTGAAATTCCGATTTGGGACAGAATGACACTGGCGTTTTTTCCAATGAATGATTTGTTTATCACTCCGGGTTGAGACGCGCCGTTAATTTTTTCAAAAATTATATTTTGCAGTTGAAAAATTTGATCCTGGTTTAGTAAATAACCACCATTTCTGGTCATCGACTTTATGAGTTTATCAGCGATTGAATCCACTGCGATGACCTCTTTTTCATCAACACAAATGATATTGTTGTCAAAGGACGCGCCCTTTACAATGTCGCGCCCAGCCCGTTCAATATCGGCTGTTTCATCGACCACAACAGGCGGATTGCCCGGACCGGCACAGATAGCGCGTTTCCCGCTGTTCATGGCTGCTTTCACCACAGCGCCACCGCCAGTAACAACGAGTAAACGGATGCCCGGATGCTGCATCAATTCCTGGGCTGTTTCAATGGTAGGCTCAAATACACCGGTAACAAGATCGGTTGGTCCACCGGCTTCGATAATCGCCTGGTTCAATAAACCAATATTTTTTATGGACGTATTTTTCGCGAACGGGTGTACATTAAAAACCACGCCATTTCCGGCAGCAACCATTCCAATTGCGTTGCAAATTATTGTGGAAGTTGGATTGGTAACCGGAGTAATGGCGCCAATAACACCATAAGGAGCGCATTCAAATAAGGAAAGACCGTGATCGCCGCTGCGGGCAGCAGGAAACAAATCCTCAGTACCGGGAGTTTTTTCACTGACCAGTCTGTTTTTAGCTATTTTATCTTCAACCCGTCCCAAACCAGTTTCAGCCACTGCTTCCTCTGATAAAAGCTGAACATTTTTCAGCATTTTTTTTCT
>NBLI01000186.1 GCA_002084535.1 Candidatus Zhuqueibacterota bacterium 4572_119 | reverse complement strand
CGATTGGAAGTAAATGCCAGCCTTTTTCCATCAGGTGACCAGACAGGGCGCTGATCATAAGCAACATGATTTGTAAGCTGGATGGATTTTCCTCCTTCAACATGGACTAACCAGAGGTCTCCCATGTAAGAAAAAACGATTTGCGTTCCATCCGGAGAAATTGCCGGATGGCGGGCGCCGACGAGTTTTTCAAAAGCCACACAAGGATGAATTGATAATATTGTGAGGATTATCAAAGTTATTAGTGCCAACTTCCATTTCATAATTTACTCCTGTGTAAATATTTAGAATAATTAGATTTAAAAAATATAGATAAATTATTTAATAAAGTCAAGCTGGAAATCAGAATGAATGTAACACCTCATTTATGGCGAGTTTTCAAGATGTCGCGCGCTTAAAATTGTAATTGTTGATGGCATTTATTACTTAGTTGAAGTGTATGACTTCTCTGTCTGCCACCAGTACCTGATGCATTACGAATGAATTATTAAGATGGGAACACAAATAATATTGCTAAATATCTCCTGTGTGTATAATGAGTCTACTTTAAAAAGGGACAAAAGTCCCAATTTTTTTCGGCATTATGTAGCCCCCAACCTAAAGGATGGGGTTAGTCATAACTACAAAAGAATTCATCACGATTAAAACGGAGCATCGTTATGAATACAGTGTAACATATAACTTAAGTAATAAAAAAAATGCAAGTAGTTGGATGAATTAGTTTTATAAAAAGCATGGAGAGAAAACATGGCGAGCATCAAAAGAAAAAAAGGCAGAATTGGGATTTTAACCGGTGGGGGAGATGTCCCTGGATTGAATCCGGCGATCCGTGCCGTAACGATAAGAGCTCAACGCGAGGGATTTGAAGTCATTGGTATTCGTCGAGGTTGGGGAGGAATGATTGATATCGTACGTGAAAAGGACGCGGATAATAGCGCGAATTATCAAATATTGAATGAAGAAATTGTAAATAAAATAGGTCGGACTGGCGGTACCTTTTTGCACACATCCCGTACAAAAGCAAGCAGGGTTCCCAAAGGATTAGTACCCGATCATTTGTCAGATAAGTACAATGACGAGTATAATGACCTGACTCCCGAAGTACTGAAAAATTTGGATTTTTTGGGAATTGACTATTTAATCCCCATAGGTGGAGATGATACATTGAGTTATGGGGTCAGGCTGCATAAAGAAGGCGTTAAAACAATCGCCATCCCAAAAACAATGGACAATGATGTGCCGGGAACCGATTATTGTATAGGATTCAGTACCTGCGTCACCCGAACGATCGAAATGACTCACCGTTTAAGAACGTCTGCCGGCTCCCATGAGCGAATTCTGATACTGGAAGTTTTTGGTCGTTATGCCGGATTTACGGCATTGCTGCCCACAATGGCAGGAGCCGCAAACCGGTGTGTGATTCCTGAATATGAATTTAATATTGAAAGCCTGACAGAATTATTGGTTGAAGATCGTTTCGAAAATCCCAGCAAGTATTCAGTCGTACTTGTTTCAGAAGGCGCGAAATTTGGCGGCAGTGATATGATATTCAAGGATCAGGAAGAAGATATGTTCGGGCATAAAAAATTAGGCGGAATTGGTGATATTATTTCTGATGAGTTAAAAAATACTACCCCAAAATTCAACAACGGAAAACAGGTAAATGTAATTAACCAAAGATTAGGCTACCTCGTTCGAAGTGGTGATCCGGACGCTATTGATTCAATTGTTCCCATGGCGTATGGTAACCTGGCGTTGGATTTAATTCTTGAGGGTGTTTCAGGAAGATTGACAATTTTAAATAATGGCAGATACGATAATGCGCCGATTGAAGTTGTTACCAGTTTTAAAAAGCTTGTTGATGTTGAAAAATATTACAACACCGCTAGACTTAGACCGTATTACAAAAGTTTTGAGTCCAAGCCGCTGTTTATCATGGCGAGCGATTAAACATTAAAAGAGTAACGCAAAAAAAACGCGCCGCGTTATTTAAAATGCGTGGCGCTTTTTTTTAAATAGCGTAGAGCAGCCGCCCCGGCTGCGTTATTTGCGTTAATAGATTATATTGAAAAAAAAATAAAATTTCTGCTTTACTTGCTCGCAGGCGAACCGCCTGCTCTGCTTTCCTATTGCTCGGTTCGTGGGAACTTTGAAGATTGTTTGCGAAAGATGTAAAAATATTATTTTCATAGTTTCTTTGATTCAGTTTTTATCAGTATTTAAAATGCTTAATCGCCTCACCTTTTTCGCCGATTTGTGTCATGGCTTCGATACCGATCTGTAAATGGATTTCTGTCCATTTTTGACTGACTAATTTATCCATTTTTTCTGTTTTAACCCCGTCCGGCGTAACTGGAACATCAGACACAAGCAGCAGGGCGCCGCGGGAAATTTCATCATAATGTCCCACAATAAAGATTGTGGCGGTTTCCATGTCGATGGCGATGCAAGCCATATCCTGCAAACGCTGCTGGAATTTTTCATCATGCTCCCAAAGCCGACGATTAGTGGTATAAACAACCCCTGTTCGGTATTCATGCCCAAAATCGATAATTTTTTCGGAAACAAATTTGTGTAGTTTAAAAGATGGCAACGCCGGGACTTCGGGCGGGAAATATTCATCACTGGTGCCTTCTCCGCGGATGGCGGCTATGGGTAAAATAAAATGCCCGATTTCACTGGATTTTTTTAACCCGCCGCATTTCCCCAGGAACAAAACACCCTTAGGCTGTCGAGCGACTAACAGGTCCATTATGGTAGCGGCGTTGGGTGATCCAATGCCAAAATTAACAATGGTTAATCCCTGGCTGTTTGTCGCCGCTTGCATGGGATGATTTTCTCCGTAGATGTCGCAGTTAAATTTGTCAGCGAAAAAATTTACGTAACTCCTGAAGTTAGTCAATAAAATGTAGTCGCCGAATTTATTCAGAGCCATTCCCGTGTAGCGGGGCAGCCAGTCTTTGGCAATTTTTAAACGATTAAGCATGGCTTTTTCCAATTGGTTTCACTTCGTTTTTGTTATATTTGATTTATTTTAAATAGTATCTCATAATCGGTCTTGTTTCAGAACACCGCGCGACTTCAGCAAACCCTGCCTTGTGAAAAGCGGCAGCAATGCCTGTCCACGCGAAAACCGGAACCACTTTGTCTTTTTTTTGCTCAATAGGATAAGCTTCAATTATTTTTCCTCCGTTATTTTGTACATATTGCAAAGCTGCCAGGATTAGTTGATAGCTGACCCCCTCGTTTCTTAAATTTTTATCAATGAAGAAGCAGACTATTGACCAAACGGGCAGGTCGTCCACCTTTTTCAAAATACGCAATATTTCCAGCGCTGGAAAATGTTCCCTGGGAGCAACTGAACACCAGCCTACCGGCTTATTGCTGTAATTCCCGGAACATGTCCTGATTCAACAAGAGATTTCATTGCCTGTTTATTTCTCTCTCCTTTTTGCTTTTCAAACTTGGACCGTTTTAACCTCCACCACATACACCAGCAACCACCGGTCGCGCCCCGTTCGCCTAAAAGTTGTTCAAAGTCGTTCCTGGTTTCTTTTGTAAGAGGTTTGAATTTTAGGTCGGAGGAATTTATAGAATATTGTTTTATTCTTTCTATCTACTATTGCTTTGCCTTTCAGCAAATTAATTGATTCTTCATTCATCAAAACCCAGATGGTGTAAACTCCCAGTGCGGTACCGAACGGAATATTGATCAAATTTAAACAGCCGTGTATTAGCACCAAAGTTAAATGATTAGTGCCTCAGTTCAGAAAACAATCTATCAACACCTTAAAAATAAAAAAACGGAATGCATCACCTTAACAAGCTATCCAATAGTTGAATAAAATTAAATGCTAATAGTATGTAGAAAAACTATGTGTCATTTCGAGCGATCCACGCAAAAGCGGGGTGAAGCGAGAAATCTGGGACAGCACTTCTACGTCCAGATTTCTCACCCCTGCGGGGATTCGAAATGACACTGTTTTGTGTTTCTATTTTTAATTGATTGGCTGAACAGAAGACCCAATCGCTAAAGTTATTGTCTAATGGCGAAGTTTAATCAGACCAATACATGCTATAATTTTGGGAATTGATAGAAAAGGGAAAAAATCAAAATCGAAAATATGAAAAAACAAAATCAAGATCAGAATTAAAATCATTTTTCACTGCGATATTAGTTTCTGATTATGCACAATTATCAATATATTAACTTATGCAACAAACAATAATAACTTGATTTTTATTTTCTTCCGCTATATGTTTTGCAGTAGAGAAAAAATATTTGTCTATTTTAATTTTATTTATAAAACATTTTTGATAAAAAAAAATACTAAAATAAAATAATAAAGACGATCGCTAACTAGAAGTTTTTGCAGAGTGTTCCAGAAGATTACCATTTACAAATTTATGAAGAATACTTGAAATAAATGTTTGATATGGTAATCCTTCATGAACTGCTTTTCTTTGCAATTCTTTAAGATCGCGTTCTGAAATCCGTATATTAACTCTTTTATCTTTACGCAAAGTAGCACGTGAATATTGTTTTAAATCTTCTTTTCGCTTTTCTATGTTTGGTACAGATTTCCATTCTCCCCTTTCAAACGATTCTAAAATATCACGTTCTTCATTAGTTAAATTATTCATCATTTTTTTCTCCTAAATAATCCCTTGTTGCTTTACGGCTTGGAATAATCGTTTTTAAAAATATTTCTTCATTTGATTCAACATATGGTACTAAATAAATAGACTCTTCAATATCTAATACAAATATCCTTTGATTAGGGTATTGTTCCTTATTAGTATGCTCTATATCATCTTTAACAAAATTGTTATCCATATAATATAAAACATCTTCAAAACCGATTTTTCTACATTTTTTGAGCCAGATATTTTTATCTTTATTCCAATTTATTAGTTTCATAGTATAAATATACTACATTGTGTGCATTATGGCAACACTTTTATTGATTTTTTTATAAGACACTATTTATTATATACAGTTATAACCAGCAACACAAATATTACTGCGGAATCGATCTGCATACTAAAACAATGTATGTCTGCATCCTTGATCAATCCGGTCAAATAGTGTTACACCAGAATATGCCAGTCGATTCCGAAAGTCTTTTAAAGCTCATTGTACCGTTCATGCCAGGCATCGTCATATCGGTTGAGTGTATTTTCACCTGGTACTGGATCGCCGATTTTTGTAGCGAACTGAACATTCCCTTTGTGCTCGGTCACGCG
>NBLI01000185.1 GCA_002084535.1 Candidatus Zhuqueibacterota bacterium 4572_119 | reverse complement strand
TTGTAATTAAAAGTAATTCAATATGTTAGTATTGCACTGAATACCGAAGTTAGACATCGCTTTGTTTGAAAAATCTAATTTGCTATTTCTAATATAGCATAAAAATAAAAAATATCAAGCTATTTCACTTCAGCAAATTATAATTTAAAAAAAAACGCTCCATAATAGATGGAGCGTTTGAAATTTAAAAATATTTGTCAATGAAGAAAAATTAGATTAACTTGCTAATATTTTTTCCACTTCTTCTTTATCAACATCTGTAATATAAGTAATACCACTGATGTCGGCACATTCTGGAGTTATCGCGGCAATGTCATCTCTTTCAACATGAGCTAATGAGAATTTACGGTTTCCTGTCATCAACTGCCGTAAGCCTTGACCTAATCTTTCATAATATGTATAAAGACCAAGTGCGCCTGTTGGTAGTTCCTTAAAGGTGTCGGCGCCTAATTCATTCTTTACTTCTGCCGCTGTGACAAAAATTTCCTCGATATTATCGCCAAATCGTTCAACATAAACAGGGATCATGCTTTCATCAATTTTCTTCCCGATGGTTTTTCCAACCATTGCCGCGGCTAATGGACCCCGCGCCATACCGATTAATTTCACATAAGGCGCTCCGAGCGCTAATCCTTTGTACATTTGATCTTCAAAAGTGAAACCGCCAGCTAAAGCTAACGCGGGAACATATTCGCCTTTTTTAGCTAATTTGTCAGCATATTGATACAATAAAGAATGAAGCTCGACCGCTGGAACGCCCCATTCATTCATCATGCGCCACGGACTCATTCCTGTACCACCGCCAGCGCCATCAACTGTTAATAGATCAATTTTTGCTTTGGAAGCGTATTTAATAGCCCGAGCCAGATCAGCAGGTCGGTAAGCTCCGGTTTTCAGGAAAACAGATTGCGCGCCCGCGTCCCGTAATTCCTGAACACGTTCCATGAAACCTTCTTCAGTGACCATGCCGATTCGTGAGTGTCTTTCAAATTCTTTAAAAGCGCCAGCTTCAAAAGCTTTGATAACATTTTCATCCAGTGGATCAGGCAAAACGACGTAGCCTCGTTTTCTCAGTAATTGGGCTTTGGCCAGGTTTTTAATTTTTACCTCGCCGCCAATATCTTTCGCGCCCTGTCCCCATTTCAATTCAACAGCTTTGACGCCTAATTCGCGAAGACCATATTCCTGAACGCCCAATCGTGTATCTTCTACATTTGCCTGCAGAACAATAACGCCATAATCATCGCGCTGCCATTTTTGGAACATTTTAACACGGCGATCCAATTCCGGAGCTTTTACAACTTTGCCGTTCTTTATTTCCGCGTTTACATCCATTCCAACAACATTTTCACCAATGGTCAATCCTGTTCCTGCCAACGCGGTGCCAATGGCAAGACCTTCCCAGTTGTTGAGCGCGACATTGGTTGAACCTAAACCGGGAATCATAATTGGCACAGGTAACGCACATTCCACTAAACGGGCTAATCGAATCTTCGGTTCTGTTTTTTGATAGTGTAGCCGCAGAACGATTTATTTTTGTTAATGATGGCATTGCTACTCTCCTTGTTTATTTCAATTTTTTTATCATTTTCTTTTTGTTTTATGATAAAGATTTTACTAAAATGCTTTGTTGTACTATCTCTCACTCTTGGGGATTCTATCTGCTGCCTGCTCACAGACAACGCAGGGATCCATATAACACATTTGATCATCAAAATAATCGACACAAGGTGGCTCCAGATTTAGGCAGGCGTTACATATTGCGCCTTCTTCCTGAACATTAGGACCGTGACAGCGCAATTGACAAGCAGGACAAATATACATACAGCCACCACATAAACGACATACATCCGATTTAATATCAAAAGGAGTCGTGATATGCCTTTTATCGCCTCGCCCGACAAAACCAATGGCTTTCGCCATCATTTGTTCTTCACAAATGCGCACACATAATCCGCAGTTAATACAGTCTTCGTATTCCTGTTTAAATCGTACCTGACGAACGCCATGTTTTGAGGCTAAATCCTGAATTATTTTAGAACCGGGACAGGTTGCCAAATGAAGTTCGATGACCATTTTTCTGGCTTTTAATACGCTCTCCGTATGCGTAAATACCTTCAGACCTTCTGTCGCGGGATAAGTACATGAGCTAACCATTTTGGAAGCGGTGCCGTCCCTGATTTCAACCACGCACAGACGGCAAGCGCCATAAGGGCTCAAGCCGTCATTATAACAAAGGGTAGGGATGTTGATACCAAGAAACTTAGCAGCTTCCAATAATGTCGTCCCTTGCTCAACCTCAACTTCAATACCATTAATTGATAATTTAATCATGGAATTTTCCTTTATTCTGTTTCTATGGGTAAAATTCTGAAATAATTTATAATTGCTTTTTTGATAATGAACAGTATCATTTTTCCTTGAGCAATTCCACTTCCATTTCACACCGCAAACATCTTTTGGCTTCTTTTATTGCTATCTCTTTTGAAAAGACCTGTTCGACCTCATCAAAACTTTTTATTCGTTTTTCTAAAGGTATTCTATTTGGTTTCTGCCTGGAAAATTCCACGGGCTCCGCGTCCATATCAAATTCAACATCCGCTGGTTTATGAATTCTCCAGGGATATGTTTTATTATTTTTACCGAACAAAAATTGGTCGATAGATTCAGCAACTTTTTGACCGGCGCCAATTGCTTTTATGACAGTGGCTGGTCCAGTGGAAACATCACCGCCAGCAAAAACGTTAGGTATACTGGTCTGACCAGCTTCATTCACTTTGATTGTGCCATTGTCCCAGGTTTCAACTTCCAACCCTTCAAATAATTGTTCGATGTCAGCAAATTCGCCAATGGCTGGTATGATAACATCCGCGTCAATAATAAATTCAGAGCCTTTTTTAGGAACTGGTTTTCGGCGTCCGTCTTTTCCAAAAATATCCAAATCCATCCGGATACATTGAATACCGGTTACTTTCCCATTGTCTCCAATTATTTGAACAGGAGCAGCAAGAGTGATTAATTTGATTCCTTCTTCCAAACTATCTTCAATTTCTTCTAAAAAGGCTGGCATTTCTTCCTGTGTTCTGCGGTAAATAATCGTTACTTCTTTGGCTCCCATCCGAACGCAGGTACGAGCAGCGTCAACTGCCGTATTTCCACCGCCGATTATGGCTACACGTTGATTTGCGATATATTGCGGCTTGCCAAGGTTAACATCACGAAGAAAATCTACTCCCTGGAAAACTCCTAATAAATCTTCGCCTTCCACGCCTAATGAGCGGTCACCATACATTCCCACAGCGACAAAAAAGGCGTCGTAACCATTGTTCATCAGATCTTTGAATGAAATGTCAACGCCAATTTTCGAATTTAATTTTATCTCAACGCCCATGTCTTCGATTGCTTTAATTTCCTGCGCCAGAATTGAGTTTGGCAATCGGCTTTCCGGAATCGCTTCAGCCAGCATACCACCTGCCACATTGTGTTCTTCAAACACGGTGGTCTGGTAACCAAGTCTCGCCAGGAAATAGGCGGCGCCCAATCCTGCTGGACCACTACCAATGATACCGATTTTATGCTGTAATTTTGTATCAGGCACCCGCATTTTGGGGAATTTTCCAGATTGTAGAAAATAATCGCCAACAAAGCGTTTCAAAGACCGAATGGCGACTGAATCATCAATTTGATTGCGGCGGCATTTAAGCTGACACGGGTGATCACAAACGCGACCACAAACTGATGGGAAGGGATTAGTATTCAATAATTCCAGCATGGCATCTTCAAAACGTCCGGCAGAAATGTATGCAATGTATGCCGCGGCGTTTGTGTCCGCGGGGCAGGCGTTTTGGCATGGGGAAATGAAAAGCTGCCGGCAAACACCAGCCGAGCAATGTTTATCCACAATATGTTCAAGATATTCGTTTCTGAAATAGCGAAGTGTGCTTAATACCGGGTTCGCCGCGGTTTGACCCAATCCGCACTGAGTGGTATCTTTTACAACCTGGGCTAATTCTTCCAATAATTCCAGTTTTTTTAACGTGCCGCGACCTTCAGTTATGTCGGTTACTAATTCCAACATTCTTTGAATGCCTTTACGGCAGGTGAAACATTTACCACAGGATTCATCTAAAAGGAAAGTAAGGAAGTATTTGGCAACATCAACCATACAGGTGTCCTCATCCATGACCACCATTCCGCCCGAACCCATAATTGACCCGGCTTCTGCCAATCTTTGATAATCAACCGGTAAATTTAAAAGTTCCATGGGCAGACAGCCACCGGAAGGACCGCCTGTTTGAACCGCTTTGAATTTTTTATTACCCGGGATCCCGCCGCCGATATTAAAAATAATATCACCAAGAGGAATTCCCATTGGTACTTCGACTAATCCTGTATTAGTAATTTTCCCGACCAGTGAGAAAATTTTTGTACCTTTGCTATTTTCTGTTCCCAGACTGGCAAACCATTCCCCGCCTCTTGATACGATATTGGGAACATTTGCCCATGTTTCCACATTGTTGATCGTTGTTGGCTTTTTCCATAATCCACGTTGAATTGGAAATGGAGGACGCTGTCTGGGTTCGCCTACCCGTCCTTCAATCGACGAGATGAGTGCTGTTTCTTCGCCACAAACAAAAGCGCCGGCACCGCGAATAACCTTGATCTTAAAATTGAATCCACTCCCCAGAATATCGTCTCCTAAAAGACCATATTCTTCCGCCTGTTGAATGGCAAGGTTTATTCTTTTTACTGCCAAAGGATATTCGTCCCTGACATAAATATATCCTTCGCTGGCTCCAATAGCATAAGCGCCAATTATCATCCCTTCTAATACGGAGTGCGGATCAGATTCCAAAATGCTTCTATCCATAAAAGCGCCAGGATCGCCTTCGTCAGCATTGCATATTATGTATTTTGGAGTTTTCTTTTGATTGTGACAAAGTTCCCATTTTGTTCCTGTGGGAAATCCTCCACCACCTCGTCCTCTTAATCCCGATGTTTTTATTTCACTGAGTATATCAGTGGGGGTTAATTGTGTTAATGCTTTTGAAAGCGCGTCATAACCGTCAAACGCGATATATTCATCAATTTTTTCAGGATTGATGCGGCCTCTGTTTTTTAATGTGATAAGTCTTTGATGTTTGAAAAACTCAATGTCGCTAATATTTGGGACTGATTGTTTTTCTTTTGGAGGGACAAATATGAGTTTTTCTACTGGACGTCCTTCTATGAAGTGTTCTTTTACAAGATGAGGAATGTCTTCTACTTTTAGGCGTTGATAATAAACTCCTTCAGGCTGGACGATAACGATTGGTCCTCGTTCACAAAATCCATTGCACCCTTTTGTATCAACATGAATCTCGTCAGCAAGCCCTTGTTTAGTGATTTCTTTTTCCAGCGCTTCCTTAATTTTGAAGGAACCATTCGAAACACAACCCGTACCAGTACAGATTAATAAATGTGCTCGATAATGTTTCAATTCTATCTCCTTATCCTTTTTAAATCAACAGGTCATATATGATTCAAATTAATAAATTCTTTCACTTCCAATTGCTAATGCAAATTTATCAACAATTTTTCCATCTAAAATATGCTCGCTAAAAATTTTTATAATTTTTTCTTTTGTAAGCTCGACATATTTTACAGGTGGTTTGCCTGGTAAATCGACTGTTGCCATAGGCTCTTTACTACAAAAACCGGCGCAGCCAGATGAGGTGACGATAATATCTTTGATGTTTCTTGTTTCGATTTCTTGCAGCACTGCTTCCATTATATCATTAGCGCCAGATGCAATCCCGCAGGTACCCATGTGTACAGTTATTTTTGCTCTGTCGGTCCCTTTGCGAAGATTGATTGTATCACGAGCCTTTTTTCTTATTTTTATTAAATCATCTGCTGTTAATTTGGGCATTTTTGTGCTCCTTTAATCGTTAACAAAATGTTATTTTTTTGGAATCGTTCTGTAAGGTGTGGTTGGTGATTTTTTGGAATCGTTCTGTAAGGTGTGGTTGGTGATTATGGATGTTAATGAAATAATGGATGTCATATTATTTGGACAATGTACATGCATAGTTGATGGTTTGTTTTGTTAAAAGCTTATTGTCAAGTAAGGCTTTAATTTATTAAATATACAAGATAACTATGGTTATTCAGTTGTATCATTCCCATTATTATTGACACTTTTATACTGGGCGAGTATAGCATTAACTTTTTGAGCTCTTGTGTTGCCGTGGTAGTCGTTATCAATAACAACTATTGGACCTAACGCGCAAGCGCCGAGACAGTTTACTGTTTTAAGAGTAAATTGTTGGTCATCGGTTGTTTCGTCCGGTTCAATTTGTAATCTCTTTTTTGATTCGTCTAAAACGCGATGAGCCCCGCGAACATGGCAGGCAGTTCCCAAACAAACCTGGACTAAATGTTTACCCCTTGGCGTTAAGCTAAATGATGAATAAAAAGAGGCGATGCTAAATAATTCAATAAGAGGGATGTCCATTTTTTCGGAGATGTATTGAAGTTCTTCTTTTGGCAGGTAATTATAAGTTGCTTGAATTTCCTGTAAAACTGGGATTATTGATTTGCGGTTATTTCCGTTTGCAGATATAATTTCATCTAATTTTGTTTGTTCCATCAAAGATCCTTTCAAAATTATGAAATTAACAGAATATGGGTATGGTAATTATTTGAAATAAGAAATAAACATACAATTTATTTTTTTAAGATGCAATGTTTTTTTTTAAAAAATATGGGGTCAAAAGTTCAAATTTTTGTATAAAATTTCCAATATGCAAAAGGGCGAAGAAAAGCTGAAAAATTGAGTGGCTAAATCAAATTTTTTCCAAAATTGAGGCGGCAAGCAAGGGAATCATAATTTCGTGATGTCCGGTAAATTGAAAACCTTTTCCTCCGGTTTGTGTGGGGCGTTGAATAACATTTACGCGGGGGCGGTAATGTTGCAGCATATCAAAATTGGCGGTGCTAAAACCGTGCGCTTGAAAACCCAGGTTTCGTGCTACTGTCAACGCTTTAAGAAACACCTCTGGTAAAATTACCGCGGAGCCAAAATTAAGCACCACTGACCCTTTCTCCAATTTTGCAACTTGATCACAAAAAATTTTAAAATCACGGTATGAAAGCTCGCCAGTTACATCACCTTCTGTTTCAGGATGTTGATGGATAATGTCCGTGCCAATGGCTACGTGAACGGTAACAGGAATGTTTAACCGATATCCTGCTGCAAGGATGCTCAGGTCTTTATATTTGATATCTGATTCAAGAATCTTTTTGCCAACGGCTTCTCCGAACCCCAGGTTTTGTTTTTGTCCTTGTTTTAACGCGTTGTTAATCATTCGCGGTGTTTCCTGAACCATG
>NBLI01000184.1 GCA_002084535.1 Candidatus Zhuqueibacterota bacterium 4572_119 | reverse complement strand
GTGCTATCATGGGAAAAAGCGCGAACAGTCCATTTCCCGCCATGCAGTGGAAAATACCTGGGGCGAGGTCATCAAACACGAGGAAGAAATTTGTGATGCCCGCTATTCGAAAATCTGCGGCGGCATCATCGAAGCATATCAAAATGTTTGGGAAAACCGCCCCATCCCCTACATGCAATCTGCAATCGACAGCGACAAGCCGCTGGAATATCCCGCCGATACAGAAGAGAAAGCCAAAAAATTGATCGACACTGATCTTGATTGCTATTGTAATACAAATCTTTATCCATTGCCAAAGAATCTGGCAAACCTTTATTCCACTGAAAACCTATTCCGATGGACAGTGACCTATGAACGAGCGGAACTGGAACAATTAATCAAAGAAAAGACAGGCGAGGACATTGGCGAGTTGATGGACATTGTTCCGCTGGAACGAGGCGATTCCGGGCGGCTGATTTATATCAATCTGGTTGGTTCTAAAAAAACACTGAAAATTGGCAAAGAGCTGGAAATCCGCCGCGTGTTATCCAAAAGCCATTTATACAGCTCCTGTTTTTACGTGGAAAAGGAAAAAAACAGCGACGGTAAAATTGCTAAATTTATCCTCAAAGGAGCCGGCTGGGGACATGGCGTTGGACTGTGCCAGGTTGGCGCCACGGTGATGGCGATGAAAGAGATTCCTTATGAAGATATTTTGAAACATTATTATCAGGGGATAAAACTGGTCAAATTATACAAATCATGAAATTCTTTCGCTATAGTCAATAATTTAATAGAACGCGGATTTAAACTGATTAAAAAAGAAAAATCTGTGTATATCCACTTAATCCGTGTTATCAGTGCGGAACGTCCGCCATCTTTTTGGCGGATCATCCGCGCTCTATTGTTTTTACCGCAGCAAAGTCATCTTCACCACCTCTTTCTGATCTCCGACAGATAATACAGCAAAATAAACACCTGATTTTGCTGCTGATCCCCTGTTTGTTTTACCATCCCAGGAAGTAAAATATACACCAGCTTGTTTATGTTCCCTGACCAGTGTGGTGATTTTTTCACCAACAATATTAAATATGTTCAAAACGACCAACCCGGATGAAGTAATTTCATATTTTAATTTAGTATCTGGATTAAATGGGTTGGGTTGATTTTGCTTAAGCTCGAAAGCAACCGGCAGATTGTCCTGCGTTTGTTTATCTTTGATCCCTGACGACGATTTTGTGTAAGAAAATAATCCACACATGTCAATGCCGCAATAAAATTTATTACTGGTGTCAGGGTGAAAAGCCACACTATTTACCACACCGTGCACACCATTCTCGTCAAAGCCTTGATAGATACTCTCAAAATTATCAAATCCATTTTCGCTAATTTTCACATTTTTTATACCTCCCATGAGCATCCTGTTAGAATTGTTAGGGTCAAACGCGAAACTAAAGAATTCACCATCATCAAATTTGTTCCAGCTTTCCCCGCTGTTTTCGCTGTAAAAAGCGCCGCCATCAGTGGCATGAAGAGCGCTGGTGGTGCAGGTGAGAACGATGCGTTCATCGTTCATGGGATCAACAAAACAAAAAAATCCCAAGCCACTGATTCCCTCACTGATATTGGACCAGGAAGCGCCGCCATCGATTGACTTATACAATCCTGACGGGAATCCTGCATAAACAGTATTTGAATCACTTTTTAAAACCTGTACAGATAAACCAACCATATACGGATCCGAAATGCCAGAATTTTTTACCTGCCAGTTTTTTCCTAAATCATTACTCCGATAAACACCCTTTCCGGTCGCCATGTATAAAATACGGCAGTTTCCCTTAACAAAAACATCGATACTAAAAACGTCATTTTCCTCTCCCAATCCATTGTTTCGCTGCTGCCAGCTATCACCACCATCAAAAGAAATATAAAAGCCGCCGGCGCTCTCTCTCGCATCGTTGAACAGAATCTTACTCCTGGCGCCCAAATAAATCATGGAAGTATCTGCCGGGTCTATTTCCAGATCATACGCGTTTATGTCTCGTAATGAATTCAATCCAAGCCTTTGCCAGCTTCGACCGCCATCGATGGATTTATATGGCTGTCCGTATTTTCCCAAATAGATGGTTTGGGAGTTTTGCGGATTAAATTCAATATCGGTGACGATGAAACCGTACAAACCCTGGTTGCAATCCTGCCACGTTTGTCCATCATCCTCGCTTTTAAAAAGCCCACTGTATTCCGTTCCCAAATATAAAGTATTATTATCTTTATTAATATCAAGACAACTGCCTGAAATACTGCCCAAGTTACTATTGCACGATTCCCAACTCTGACCACCATTTAGGCTTTTATGCAGCCCTTTTAGCGGCGAACATACATAAACTTTATTAGAATCATTGGGATGAACTTTTATCTCTGTGGCAAGATTAATTTCCAGACCGTTATTAATACAGGTCCAGGAATCAGCCTGGTTCTCGGTTTTATAAATACAATGATACGGAAGCGCCTCCGGTCTATATCCGGAACTATTATACGCGCCTCTGCCTGTGATATAAATTTTGCGGTTATTAAACGGGTCGATCTCAATATCTTCAAACAAATACAGTTCCTCCAATCCTGTATTCTTTCGGATCCAGAAAAGCCCATTATCCTCGCTTATGCAAAAACCATTTTTTCTTTCCATCGTCGGGATATGTACCCCGCCCGCGTAAACCAAATACGGTGTTATATTGTCATATTCATTTACATAAACACTAATATGAGAAAGAGCGCGATACTCCCACCAAATGCCGCTATCCAACGATCGATAAACTCCTGAAGTAATACCAGCGCAACAACCCATCAATTGCTGGTTAAAGAAGCGGCTTATGTCAATATCAGACTTATGGCTTGCCTCAAATCCTGCATCTGCTGTGCTCCAGGACTCACCTCGGTCAATACTTTTATAAATAGTTGTTTGGTCTGTAAAATAGATAATGTTCGGTTCAACCGGGTCGATTTCAAGATCACCATAAAAAGTTGGTGTGAGTTCCATATCTTTGGTAATTTTACCCCAGGTAAAGCCGCCATCCATAGACTTAAAAACTCCCGACATATTGCAAAAGACATACAAAATTTCCGAATTTTGTGGATCGATATCAATGTCGATGATGTCTCCGCCGTACGGTTTTTCGGGCGTCCACTTGTTTTCCCCTCCCCAACAAAGCGTTGCAGAAAAAAGGAAAATAACCACAAAATTTGAAAAATGTTTTAGCACCATTACTTGTTCCTCCCGTTTGTATTTAATATTTGGGGGGAAATACTCAATATATTCGTCGAGCAATTATGTAAATCGAATTAGAGAAATCTACTATTTTCGCTGTTAAAAAGAATACTATTCGCAAATGCATCTAAACGTGACATAAAAACTCAATTATTCCTCAACCCAGATATTGCTGACTGTACCTTCAGCATTACGGTAATAGCAGAAACTTGGTCCTATTCTTAATTTTGTAGTATAATCCGCGTCGGGAACTGTGAGCATAGCATCTTCACTGCCATCACTTAAGTAAGTCCACTGACCGGACACATAATTTTCAAAAGTTTTATGAATATCTGGGCTTCCAGGTTCATTAGAAGGATAGACGCTAAATTCAACATCAACTTGAGAATTACCACCCATAGATTTTGCTTCAAATTCCACAAACCACCAGACATCATTATTATCTTTCCCAACTGCTGTATGAAAATTATCAGTATCTGTTCCGGTTCCACTGGGGATAGAAACTACAGAGGTATAAGTTGTATAAGCGTAAACTGTAAACACCAGCAATAATACAACGAATAGCGCTAATAGATAAGAAATGATTTTAATTTTTTTCATTTGTTTACCTCCACTTTTTATTATGGTGATTTTTTGAATATTTTCCCCTTTTTATTTTGTTTGGAATAATATTCTTCACAATATTGCCGGTAATATTTTGTTCCTATCTTGCTCAAGAGTATGAACTACTTTTACAACGATTTTATACAGTACAAAAAAAATCCAAAAAAAATACTCTGGTTCAGTTAGGATTTTCATACAAACAATCACATGTTTTAGCGAACCTGGCTATTTTTTTAGTTTTGTTCTGAATTTTCTGTAACATTATAAATACTGCTATAATACATGGAATAAAATTTTATTTTGATTAAAATCAATGGAAGAAGTCAGAAGATGTTTGAAATCCGTTGTTGAAACTACAGTAAAATGGAAGAAATTCTCTTTGTAATACAAATCATCATATTTTTTTTTCACTACCGGACACTTTTTGAATTATATAATGGTCGATTGTTTTTATCTCACACTAATAGACATGGTTGCACATTGGAGTGCGGGAATTTCCTAAATATATTTCAGATGGCAGCCTATGTTCATTGCCGATAATTAAACAGCATAGCACACTAAATATATGTAAGTTACATGTCGTCCCTAAAGGGACTTTGGATTGTTTTTATAATGTGTCGTTATAAACATGTCGTCGCTAAGACGACTGAAACAGAATCAAAATACCTGACTTATTTAAAAATGAAAAAAAAATGTGATCCAAAAATTGAGTGCCAGGTACGACATGTTTATAATAAATGGGTAACCCAACATTTAAAAAGTCCCGTCAGGGACGACATGTAACAGATTTATATTTATACAATTAACATCAAAAGCTAATAACAATTCCAATAGTCTTGCCTTTTGCTGGACGGGCATGACAAAACTTCTATAATTTTCATTTTAGAAAAAGTGTCCGGTAGAGAATTTTTTTAAACAAGTTAATCAGTATTCAAAATAAATCGTTAATATTTTTTTCGTTTAACTTATGTTGGAATGATTTCTGTGAATTTATTGCGAGATGACTATTATTTAAAACTTCACATCCATATTTAACAATAAATATTTACAATGTCAAGTTTTTTTTACGAATTAATCTCAATAATACTAATACTCAAATCATTAGGAGTAAAGAAAGGAATAATCCTTAATTGATGTCATTGGTTCTTCCCTGTAACTATCAAAAAATCACGTATAATTTATCAATAAGAAGTAAATTTGAATAATCGAAATAAGCAAAGCAAATCCTCTTGATACAGTGAGGAAAATTTTACGGTAGCAGAGAGTTCTACAGAACAATATTTTTTCTTATTATAGAGTTATTTCGAATTTAGTATTATAACCTGAGCAATAAAACAAGATTTTTTTCCGCAATTGTATCCATTTGTTGATATATTACTGATGAATAATTAGGGTATTTGATTTGCTTTTGGGAGAAGGGGACTCTCTTAAGCACCCTGAAATTAGGGGGGGCCAGCATTGATTTTCGATGCTGGCTTTTTTTATTTTTATAAGCTGCTAACTTTCCTTCCGCATTTACTCCAGTTTTTGCATTATCAAATTTTACGTTTTCATAACTTTCAAAAAACTTGAAACAGCTTTTAGCAATTAGCTGACAAATAGCAGTTAGCTATTAGCTTAAAATACAATTAGTTATGTCATGTTATTACAATTCTACCGATTTTTAGTGGATACTGGAATCTCATGATTCAAATAATAAGTTTCTCACATAAAATCAGATTCGTTTTTTGGCGAATCTCTGGCACTTTCAAAAAACTTCAAAATTCATTATTCGGTGTTCGATGTTCATTATTTTTTTAAATGTCAAACTTCGAATAATGAACTCTCAAAAACAATAACGCAAACCTGGCTTCTTGAAAAAAATAGGTTTGTCATATCACAGATGCAGCACACTTGAAATCAGGATTTCAAAGTAAATCCAGGATTTGGTTCAGGAATTTATGATAATGGACGCTCTATATCTGTATCAAAGTGTACTACATCTTTTTCGGCATAATTAATTAAAAAAGAAGTTGATTTTAAAAATATTTTACACTATGTTATGAAAAATTTAGCGATAGTATTTTCATAAACTTTGTTCGATTCTGAAGAAAGAGGCAGCATTTGAGCACTAATTATTTTTTTGCTTTAGCCGGAAATATTGGTGTCGGAAAAACAACGTGGACAACGCTGTTAAGTGAAAAATTCGGCTGGCGACCGTATTATGAAAAAGTCGCGGAAAATCCCTACCTGCCCTATTTTTACCAGGACATGCAGCGCTGGAGTTTTCATTCACAGATATTTTTTCTTACGCAGCGTTTCAAAGCGCACCAGGAAATTCAAGCGACAACCATGACCTGCATACAGGATCGAACAATATTTGAAGACGCGGAAATCTTCGCCAAAAACCTGTTTGACAGGGAAGCAATCACAAAAATCGATTATGAAAATTACAGAGATTTGTACGAAGCGATACAAAACTCTCTGCGCTTCCCTGATTTGATCATTTACCTCAGGGCTTCAATCTGGACGCTGATCAGCCGCATCCGCAAGCGCGGCAGGGACTATGAAAAGCAGATTGACAAAGAATACCTGGCGCAGTTGAACAAAAGTTACGAAGATTGGATTGCCCGATATTCGGAAAATCACCGGGTTTTAATTGTGGAAACCGATGACTTTGATATTGAACAGGATCAATCCCGGCTAAAGGAAATCGTCAATAAAATCGGCTCATACGAAACGCAGATGCAACTATTTCCAAACATTGATCAAGTTTAGTGACTAAATGACTAAACAATAAAATCTGTGCACAAATTGGGAAAATATATTCCAAACGTAATCTATTGAATATCAAGATAAAAGTAATGGTATAATATTTTCTAGTTTTCTTTACCTTTACCTCTGCCTTTACCTTTTTTAATAAAACAATATTTGATAACATTTTAGCTTCACAACCCACTCATTTTTTTTCAGGTCACCAATTCATGAACAACTTCCTCCTTTCCAAATGGAAACAGAAGAGAGAAAATTTCACCCATTTTGACCGCCGTGTCTGGTATTTGGTTATTATCCGGGTCATTAATGCCCTGGGATTTTCCCTGATACTTCCTTTTATCAGCATTTATCTTTATTCAGAAAAAGGTGTGCCCATGACAATTGTGGGTTCTTTTTTTTTAATAGCCGCTCTCGCCCGCGCCGGAACGCAGCTTATGGGCGGAGGTTTTTCAGACAAAATGGGACGCCGGAAAGTTATGCTTTTTGCGGCGATGGGCAGGACATTAACTTTTCTTTTTCTTGCAGCCGCCATTTATTACCAACTTCCCATTCTTGTTATTGGGATTTTTGTCATCCTGTCCTACGGTTTCGGCGCCATGTTCATGCCTGCTGCGGACGCCTTAATTTCTGATGTGGTGCGCCAAAAAGATCGGGTAAAAGCTTATGCCTATCAAAGGATGGGATTAAACCTGGGCTGGGCAATCGGTCCGGCAATTGGCGGGTACCTGGCGTCGGCGTCATTCCATCTACTTTTTTTAATGGCTTCGCTATTCTTCCTGATCGCCGTGTTCATTGTATTAATTTTTATCAAGGATTCGGACAATAGTGCAAAGAAATCTCAATTCAGCTTTCGCTCAATTAAAGTGATTGCCCGGGATCACTCTTTTCTCGCGTATGGCATTTTGAGTTTTATTGTATTTTCCACGCTGACACAAACATATTCAACGCTCACTGTGTATTCAGTGGAAGTAATAAAAATAACAAAAATCCAGCTCGGTTATCTCTATTCGCTAAATGGGTTGGTGATCATCCTTTTCCAGTTGCCGGGGATTAAATTGATCAATCGAATGAGCCTGACCGGGGCACTCGCGCTGGGAGCAATGTTCTCCGGGATGAGTTATATTATTGTCGCGATTAGTGAAAATTTTATGATGCTGGCGATGGCGATAATTGTCTTAACTTTTGGTGAAATATTTTTCATTCCCGCGGGCACGACTTTGACATCCAACTGGGCGCCAGAATCGAAAAAAGGGACTTACCTCGGATTATACGGATTGTTTCAGGGAATGGGCAGATCTTTTGGACCATTCTATGGTGGTATTCTTTTGGATCATTTTTTACACCTGCCATACATTCTTTGGGGGACGATAACCACTGTAGCTTTTGTCGCGTCTTTTTTTCTGATTCAAATAAAAATATTAATCCCTGCGGCTGTCAACAATACTCAACAAAAATAAACGCGGATACATCAGTTTCAAAAAGATTATCGGAAGTACATTTTTTTGTCTTTGCTTTGGACTGCAAAATTAGCAGATGTTTTAACGAATGTCCACACAAAAGTGAATACAACAAAAAATTAACTTTTTAATGCTTTTGAATCGGTAGATCAGATCTGGCATGCCGGAGATATTGGCTCTTCGGATATTATCACAGAGTTAGAAACAATTGCACCGGTAATCGCTGTGCGGGGAAATGTTGACGGTTTTCCTGCTTCCATGAAATTGCCCTTGTTCGAGTCCATCGAAATTAACCAATCACACTTTTTGCTTACTCACCGGTTTTTAGATCATCAAATGAGACCATTTCATGGCATCGATCTATCAATTGCTTATAACTACAAAGCTGTTATCTATGGACACACACACCAGCCTAAAATAAAATATCATGGCAGTGTACTTTATTTTAATCCTGGCTCCGCTGCTTTTCCAAGACATTCAAACAAGCCAAGTGTTGGAGTGCTAAACATCGATAAGTTGGGTAAAATAGATCCACAAATTGTTTATATTACAAAAAATACATAAAATATATTTTTTTTTTATTGACTTAATTAATAAAATTCCTTATATTTTCGATTCTTAAATATTAGTATTCGAGGGTGTAGCTCAGTTTGGTAGAGCAACGGCCTTTTAAGCCGTGGGTCCAGGGTTCGATCCCCTGCACCCTCACAAAAATCAAGTGCGGAAAAACTTCAGGCGGATATAGTGCAGACACATTTACTCCGCCTTTATTTATTGGCACGTTCATCATAGAGTAATATTTTTGCGCCCATAGCTCAATTGGCAGAGCAATCCGCCTTAGGCGGATAGATTCGGGCGGTCGTTCCTTTTATTATAAATCGGTTTTGCGCCCATAGCTCAATTG
>NBLI01000183.1 GCA_002084535.1 Candidatus Zhuqueibacterota bacterium 4572_119 | reverse complement strand
TGATTCTATTAAAGGAATTGTTTAAGAAAGAGGGAAGAAAACAGGGATGCTCAAATTTTAGCCCTGATTAGTATTTCGTACGGAAGCTATTGGTTTTAGTTTCGGTTCGAACATCAAAATGCCGCGCTGCAAAGCCTTCATTTTTAAAATGAACTGGAACTTTTACCTATTTTTAGACTAAAATATTTAATCAAGAAAAGAGGAGAGCTCATCTGCATAATATCAGCAAAAGGCATGAATAAAAAAGAAAGAAAAATATATCATGAGCAGCTTAAAAAAAATACCTGACTTTAAGAATAAAGATGAAGAAAGAGAATTCTGGGCAAATTCTGATTCGACGGAATATGTCAATTGGAAAAAATCAGAAAAAGTTACTTTTTCAAAACTCAAACCATCAACAAAAACTATATCTCTTCGACTCCCGGAATTCATTTTAGATGAAATTAAAATGATTGCAAATAAAAGAGACGTTCCTTATCAATCGCTAATAAAGATATTTCTCAAAGAAAGAATCGATAAGGAATTAAAGCAGACGGTTTTGTAAATTTATTTCGTTCAAGAAAAACTATTGACCTGTAGCTCCTAAAAAAGGGCTCCTGTTCATAAACCGGAGCCCTTTTAAATTTTAATCATAAGGGCACTCTAAAAACCACTAATTACACGAATTCTGACTTTGACTTTAATAAAATTTAATTAGCGTAAATTAGCGAAATTCGTGGTTCGAAATTTATTAGAATTCTATATGTTACAATTCCACCCGCACCTTCTTCACCAGCGTCCCGGCTTTTTCCGATTTTACTCTGAAAATCAACTCTGCCGAGCCGCCTTCAATTTTGACCAACCATTTACCTGATTTGATATTTGGCTCGTCTTCGTCCTCTTTCTTCTTTTGCTCTCTTTGCTGACGCTGTTCCTGGCGTCCCTGGGGTTGGTTCCGGGTTTCTGTTTCTTCCGACGTTTTAACCAAATCCTTAGTTTCAGTGCCTTCAATCACTCCCAGCCGGAGAATTCTGGGTATGGATAAAATTTCCATTTTTCCATTTTTTTCCTCCAGCGAAACGAGTACTGAGCGCGGTTGCTGGTGTGAGTACCGGGTCTTTTTTCCCAAAGCCGTTCTTGAGCCTAAATTGCCAGTATTTTCAACCTTGATTTTTATTTCCGCGATCACTGCTTTCCCGGTTATTTTTTTGCTGCCCTGTGAAATTTTAATGGTGCCGTCAGCATCTGAAGAAGATTTCGCTTTTGTTACATCGCTTAACACCTGAATTGGATTTATCTCAATTTCTTTAATTTCCAATCGCGGCGTCATCTCTGCCAACTCAACACAAAATTTTGCGTTATCTTTACACAGTTTCTTCAACCTATCTCCGGCAGGTGGATTCTTCTTGTAAAAACAACTCCAACCGCCAATCTCCACTTCACCTAATTGCGGATGCTTATATTTTTTCCATGGAACGAAGCCCTTACCACCCCATTCTTTTTCGAAAAATTTCAACCAGGCTAATTTATCCTCAAGCCCTTTTTTTGTTGTATCGGGATCCGATTTGTATTCCCTGGGTAAAGTCCAAACGCTGGGGCAAAACGAATAAACATTGTAATCTTTATAAGCCCAGTCCAGAAATGTGCCGTACTCGATGGGCTTCTTTTTTTGCGTTACTTTTTGTTTTGTGCTTCGTTCCCTTCTCGCGGTTGCTCTCTGCCGTAAATCAGAACTTGTCTGAGGCGCTGATTTTGTTTCCACTTTTCCCCTGTTTGGTCCTGATGCTTTTTTGGGCTTTTCCGGGAAACCATGAGTCAATGGTAACCCTGTCAACTCTTTGTACTTTTCCCCAATTTTTTCATAGACTTTTTGATCGAGGCTGGGAATTTCTTTGTCCGCCAAATGGTCAAACGGACGATACAATTTACCCTCACCCGATTGAAAAGCCACCACAAATGTTACATTAGGATGATCGATTAAGAAACGCATCAACGCTTCACTCTCCGGTTCCGAACCGGGATACATCCCGGCGCCCGCTTGTTCATAATTCATTTTCCAGCCGGATGGAAAGTTATGATTCAAATCTACTCCGCCAACACCGTCTTCATTATATTTCTCATCTTTGTCATTATCAATCCCCTCTATCATAAGTTTGTATTCGCCCTTCTCTCCTTTTTTAGCATTTACCTCGCTCATAAATCTCGCGTCCAGCTTGTTAATTTTGTATTGGGGATTTTTGACCGTAAAATCACAAGCATCAGGATTCACCGCCGGTACTATATAAAAAGTTCTTGAATCTAATAGCTTTTTCACATCGTCCATTTTGTTGTAGTTATCCAGAAGGTATTTTGCCGTGTACAAACAAACCTCTGTGGTAACAACCTCATTACCACGAAGCCCGCCATTGATAAACAACGCCGGTTTTTCCGCGGCTTTGCCTTTTTTATGGTTCGTTACTTCCAGCAGCCACAGGTCTTTCCCGTTAACGCTTTTACCCAGCGAATGCAGCTTTGCCAGGTTTGAATATTTGCTCTGAAATCCCTTTAATATCTTTGTCAATTCCGCGTAATTATGGTATTTAGATTGATCAAAATCCTTTGCCGGAAAAGCATGGACCGGCGCGAGATAAAGAATCGCCGCCAAGAAAATTATTATTAAAAACAAATGTTTCCTTTTTTTCATTTTTTATTCCTTTCAATCTTGTTTAAAAAAGACTGAAGCTTAAAATATCCATTAAGCTGCTAAAATGCTTTTCATCGACGCTGATTATAAAAATTTTACCGGTATTTTTTTCTTAATTTTTCCGCCACGCTGACTGTCCACTGTCAACGTCAAATAATTTTTTTTACTCGAATTCAACTTGACGAGCAAACGATAATTTTTGCCAGACCGCCCACCGATATAGCCAATTTCAATTTCATTGGATTTTTCGTCCTCAAAATCAGCCACCTTGCCGAGACGGTTTTCCGGATCCGACCGGCCCAAAATCTTAAAATTCTTTCCCCCTTCGATCTTCAGTTTGTCCGGTCGAACAACATTGACTTTCACCGCCTGAGCAGTCGCGGTAGGAATGACGCCAAAGTTCCTGACCTCAATATCCAGCCAGCCAATCACACCCTTGCCGGAGCCCATTTTATTCGCGCTCAAATCCGCCGAATTTTTCACAACCTTTTTCTTTCCACTGCCGGATGCCGAAAATCCGTACAGCGGTTTAAATTCAGCTTTCGTTATTTCCAGTTTGGGCAGTTCACTGGCGACATAAAGATGAAAGCGTGTATTTTTCAGGCAATGTTCCTCAAGATAGCGCCCGGGCGGTGTTCTCCGCATAAACTTAGTATAACTGCCGCCAATTTCAATATCGCCGAATTGCGGATGCTTATACGGCTGCCAGTTAACCCAACCTTCGCCATCCAATTCTTCATCAACCCAACGCAACCCCTCCTTTTGTGAAACCCTGCCATCGCCATCATAATCCGCCGGAATGCCCCAGAGCTCAATCAGGAATGATGGCGCGCCGTACATGGAATAAGTCCACGGTGGGAATTGTCCCACGCCGCCATTTAAGGTCGGACGGTACTTTAGAATATGAACTCCCCTAACTGCCAAAATTTGGTACATGTACGCGTCCCGCATGCGATCACGTTCCACTGTAACATTGAGAAAATTTTTCATCAATTCCTGTTCTTCTTTTGACATTTCCGGGAGCTGGGGACCTCTGCGATATCTTCTGCGCCCGGATTGCTGCTCCTGACCGCCCATCTTGGCATCTTTTCCCAGCGCCATCATTATCAAACTACCCGTATTATGATAATGGAAAACACCGTTGATATTGGGATGATCCCTGAAAAACTCGATACAGCCGCGTGTTTCCGGTTCGGACAACGGATAGGGCCAGCCATTCCTGATGCTATAATCATAGGGAAAATTTCTCGCCATGTCCAGTCCGCCCGGGATGTCTTCGTTCAGCCTGCCGTCATTGTCATTGTCAATGCCCTCAGTACCCAGCAGTGTCCAGCCGCCGGGAGGATCATTATCCTTAACGCGCACCATTAAACGCGGATCCTCCGGGTCAGGTTTGTAGCGACCATGGGGATCGCGCTTTCTCATTGAGGAAATTTCACCATCGCCGTTCAAATCTTCTTCGGGGTCCTCATCAAAAAGCCCGTCACCGTCATTGTCGATGGGGCGGTAATTCCAGCGCGGATGATGCATGGTATTGGGCTCGGAAATGAAGGAATTTCCGGCATCCGGATTTACTGATGGACGAACATAAAACACAATTCTGTCCAGCAGCCCGGTTACGAACTTGTCGTTACCGTAGCGCGTTAATAAATACCAGCATGTATAAAGCGGCACCATCATGCCGTTGACCTCGTTGCCGTGAATATCTCCGTCGATGTAAAATCCGGGTTTGTCCAGAGATTTGCCGCTCTCAAAATTGCTAATTTCCATTATCCACAAATCACGCCCCTGGCGGCTTTTTCCCGACGAAGTCAGCTTTGCCAGGCGCGGAAACTTTTCCGCCAATCCCTGGAGTATCGTGGTCATCTCGTCGAAATTGTGATAATGTTTCCAATTGACATAAAAAGATTCCTCACCGTGACTTTTGCCGGGAGAGCGTTGTTGCGCCGTCAACATTCCAGTGAGAAGAAAACACAACACAAACAGAATTGAAGCTTTGAGTAAAACATTTCTGCTGAACATTTTGCTCATTACAAAATCCTCCTGTTGTTGGTATTGTAAATTTTCAATTCAATATAAATGAGTCCATTCTAAAAACCAGGTATTTTAAGATTCTTCATAAATTATGGTGCAATAACTTCAATATAAACAGTTTTGTTTTGATTGAAAAATACCTGGTTTTTACCTTTTTAGAGTTGACTCATAAATAATAAGAATAATACGCAGGTGAAGCGGATAATCCGCCAAAAAGATGGCGGACGTTCCGCACAGAATGTCACGGAATTTTGTCAATAGTTTATATCCGTTTAATCCGTGTTCAATGCGTTAAAAATAATATAAAAACAATTATTTCAAATGCAAGTATAAAATGAAAATTTTATTTCATTGAAATCAGGCAAGTGGACAGGTAAACATCAAATGGATTCAGCGGAAGAAGCGCCAAGAGGATTTGGGAGAAGTTGGGAAAAAAGATTTAATCGCAGAGGAAGCGAAGAAGATAATAGACGTGCCAGGCACTTTTGAAGTGCCTGGCACATTGTATTTTGAATAAAGATTTGTGGTGATTTCGTTTTATTTTTATTGTAAGACATCCCATTGATGACACCCCCCTAAATCCCCCTTCAAAGGGGGACTTTTTCTTTCCCCCTCAAAGGGAAACTTGCTCTTCCCCCTTCAAAGTAAGATTTGCTTTCCCCCCTTCGAAGGGGGGCAAGGGGGGATGTGAAAATCAATCAAAGCCGAAATATCTCTTTATTTCTTCGGTTTCACTTTCACCGCGGTGCCGTAAGCTAAAAGTTCCGCGGCGCCCTGCATCACAGCCGATGTGGTAAAACGCACGCAAACAATAGCGTCAGCACCCAGGGTTTCGGCTTCCTGAATCATGCGGTCGATGGCTTGTTCCCGGGATTCGGCTAACATTTTTGTGTATTCGGTAATTTCACCACCCACCAGCGTCCGCAGCCCCGCCATAATGTCTTTGCCAATATGCCGCGCCCGGATAGTATTTCCCCTCACCAACCCAAGTGTTTTGGTGATTTGATAATCGTTCAGTTCATCCTGTGTGGTAAAAAGCATTTTTGCCTCCTATTTTTCAACGTTCTTTTCGTAGTAATCGTCTTCCTTGCTGCCAATCCGGTCAGACAGAACTTTGATAAACAATGTCCCAATCCCCAGAATTGCGATCAGCCCAATGATACCCCAGGGGAGCGCAACTATCATTCCCACAAAAAGACCAATCACGTAAATTACTGCCACAATTCCCAGCAATGCATATCCTATTTTTTCCATGCTGCCTCCTTATAAATAATAAAAAATTTCGGATGTTATGGCTCAACCAGCAACTTACCGTTCGGTTTTCTCAGCTTTAAATATTTGAGAAAATAACTCAGTGAAGATATAATCATAAAAATAACGGTTAACACTGTAAAAATTCTTTCCAGTGTTACAATATTAAAAATATATGATACGAGCATGAGCGCCACAACATTGGCGGTCATTTTTCCGATCAAATTTGATGTGACTACAACTTTATGCTTCCGGTGATAAAGAATTCCGCCTACGATAATTGTAACATCCCTGCCCACAACAATCAAAACCAGCCACAACGGCAGCTCATGTTTCATGTACAAAATTATCAGCACACAGGCAAAGGTTAGTTTGTCCGCCAGTGGGTCCAGTATTTTTCCCAACTTGGAAATTTGATTCAATTTTCGGGCAAAAATTCCATCCAGATAATCTGAAAAAAAACCGATAACAGCTAAAATTGCCACAAGCGGCCAATTATTATGCCAAAGAAAAAATGAAAATGGGGCGAGAAGTAAAATACGGAACATTGTAATAATGTTTGGTATAGTAAAAATGCGTGTCGAAATCTGTTCAGCCATTAAGGCTCCCATGTTTGAAGTTGTGAGGATTTAACAACCCGAAATTAAGTAAAATGACAATCAAAGTCAAGATTAATATTTTTTTGATAATAAAAGCATCAACTATCTTTAGCAGACAGAGATGTTGTACACTTTTTAAAAATAAATCGGATTGCATCACCTTAACAAGCTTTCAAAAAACTTGAAACAGGTTTTAGCAATTAGCAGTTAGCTATTAGCTTAAAATACAATTAGTTATGTTGTGTCATTCCAGTTGCACCGATTTTTGGCGGATACTGGAATTTCATGATTCAAAAAAAA
>NBLI01000014.1 GCA_002084535.1 Candidatus Zhuqueibacterota bacterium 4572_119 | reverse complement strand
AGCAACGCAAAACTTCTTGTCTCCCGGCTTCGAATTTTGTTGCCGCTTAAAATCCCACAGTTTCAAGAGGTCATAAAATCGACATGGCATGGCTATTTATGTGGTGTCAATGTTAAAAAGGAGATTGAAAATTATATCGCTAATCCAAATCCGGAAATTTTTGATAAACTGAACGGCGCAATGCAGGATATGAATAGCTACTATACAACTTATGCTGAATCAATTCATAAAATCGAATCACTAACAAATAAAGTATTAACTATTGGATTTATAATAATAGTTCTCTTATTTTGTGTGATTGTTTTTTTAACGTCATTGTCTATCTCCAGGGCGATAACCGAACCAATATCAGAGTTGGTCACGAGTATGGATAAGGTTGTTGTTGGTGACCTTTCCGGTGAAATTAAGATAAACAGCCGAGACGAGCTTGGTCAACTCGCATCATCGTTCAATCGGATGAAGCAAGACATGCTGCAGACAATTTCTCATGCAAATCAAATCGCGAATGGAGATTATTCCAATGTCATCCTGCCAAAATCAGATAAAGATGAACTTTCAATTTCTCTGAACCAAATGACAAAAGCATTGCATGAAAGTAGAGAATATCGAAATACAATCTTTAATTCTATACAGGTAGGAGCAATGTTAATCAATCCTGATTCAGATGAGATCGAATATGTTAATCCATTAGCTTCAGATATGATAGGAACTGATGAAGAAACTATTGTTGGGAATATTTACCATAAGTATATTTCTCAAACTCAAATGGAAGACACCGGTCAAGAGAAGACAGTTAAGAGGTTCGAAAGCATACTAACAAAAGCAAATGGCAGGAAAATTGATATCTTAATTTCGGTTAGAAAGATTAATGTGAATAATCAGGAAATAATAATGTTAACTTTTCTTGATATTTCTGATCGTAAAGATGCTGAAAGAAAAAAATCAGAGGCGCTTTACAAATTACAAGTGGCTAATGAAGAATTGGAGGATTATACAGAAAAATTACAAAGCTCTCAAATAAAGCTTGAGGAACAGCAAGAAGAATTACAAGTATCCAACGAAGAGCTCGAAGAGAAAACTGAATTTCTCAAAAGACAAAAGCTTGAAATTGAAAATAAAAATGTGGAGCTTGAAAAAGCAAGATCTGATATTGAGCATAAAGCGGAACAACTTGAATTATCAAATAAATATAAATCTGAATTCCTGGCAAATATGTCCCATGAGTTGCGCACGCCTCTAAATAGTTTACTTATTCTTTCAAGGGATCTGGCAGATAATAGCAAAAATAATCTTGACGAAAAACAAGTTGAAGCAAGCGAGATTATTTATAAAAGTGGGACTGATTTGCTAAATTTAATCAATGAAATTCTTGACTTGTCAAAAATTGAAGCAGGAATGATAACCATTGAATTCCAAAGTGTTTTATTGAACAACATTGCTCAAAATATAAAAAGGAATTTTCAGCATCAAGCAGATAAAAAAAGGCTAAAATTAGAGGTGATTGTTGAGCCGGATCTACCGGAGGAAATTCAAACAGACCAGCAGCGGATTGAACAAATTATAAAAAATCTCCTCTCAAATGCTATTAAATTCACCACTGCTGGCGGTATAACAGTAAGAATTCATCGACCAGATCCGGCAATAAAATTCATCCAAAAGAGATTAGATCATAAACATGCTGTTGCGATTTCTATTACGGATACCGGCATTGGAATCCCACTTGAAAAGCAGTCAATAATTTTTGAATCTTTTCAGCAGGCTGATGGCAGTACTTCCCGGAAGTATGGCGGAACTGGTTTAGGGCTTTCTATTTCATTGGAGTTAGCAAAACTTTTAGGCGGTGAGCTTCAATTAGAAAGTAAAGAAGGAGAAGGTTCAACATTTTCAATTATTGTACCAGAGAAGCTGGATGACAACATCGTTGAAAAAACGATTGAAGATTTGACAAGGGAAAAAAATGGTGGCAAAGAAAATGATGCTGTTTTACCATCGTTAAATCTGAAAAAACAAGTTGTTGCTCCGTCAATAGAAGATGATCGGAAAAATCTATCCAGGACTGATAGAAAGGTCCTCGTCATCGAAGATGATCTGAACTTCGCCCGAACACTTTACAAGTTTTGCCAGGAAAAAGATTTTAAATTTATTCATGCCGGAAGCGGAGAAGTTGGCATAGAAATGGCGAAAAATTATAAACCGGACGGGATTATTTTGGACATCAAACTCCCGGGAATGGACGGATGGGAAGTACTCAATGAATTAAAAAGTGATTACAAACTTCGCCATATACCGGTACACGTAATGTCTGTTGATGAAGAGGTGCCTAATTATTTTGCAAGAGGTGCTATCGGGTATTTCAATAAACCAATTACTAAAGAACAGTTAGAAGACGCGTTTAATAAATTAAATTCTTTCAACTTGAAAGAATCTAATGAAATCCTGATAGTTGAAGACGATGAAAATATGCAAAAGATAATAACCGATCTGATCAGCAGTGAGGAACTAAAGGTTACTGCTGTGGGTACAGGTAATTCCGCATTAGAACAACTAAATAGAAAAGAGTTTGACTGTATGATTCTGGATTTGAACCTTCCTGATATTTCTGGTTTTGATTTACTGGAAAATTTAAGCGAATCCAAGACCGGTACAATTCCTCCGATAATAATTTACACGGGTAGAGATATTACCCAACAAGAAGAATTTAAATTAAAAAAGTTTGCCTCATCTATTATCATAAAAGGTATCAAATCAGAAAAAAGGTTGCTGGATGAAACAGCTTTATTTTTACACCAGGTAGTAGAGAAAATGCCTGAAGAAAAACAAAAAATTATTTCTTTACTTCATAATAAGGAGGGGCTTTTTAAAGATAAAAATATTTTGCTTGTTGATGATGATGTAAGAAATATATTTGCAGTTTCAAAAATTCTAGAAGAAAGGGAAGCAAATGTATTTAGTGCTGTAAATGGAGAAAAAGCTTTGAAATTATTAAATAAAAAGCCAGGCATGCACATTGTATTGATGGATATTATGATGCCAGTGATGGATGGCTATGAGACAATGCAGAGAATAAGAGCGCAGAAACGATTCGAAAAATTGCCCATTATTGCATTAACAGCTAAAGCAATGAAAGAAGACAGGAAAAAATGTATCGATGCTGGAGCAAATGATTACATTTCCAAACCATTGGAAATTTCCGAACTGTTATCTTTGATGAGGGTGTGGTTATACAACTAAAATCCAGAAAGCGTGATTACATATAGAAGGAGCAATAATGAGCCAGAAACCAAAAATATTAATTGTTGATGACAAAATAGAAAATTTAGTCGCATTGGAAACTTTACTTAGTTGCCTTGATGTCGAGTTTATAAGGGCACTCTCTGGCAATGAGGCATTAGAAAAGACTTTGGAGCATGACTTTGCCATTGCTCTAATAGATGTGCAAATGCCTGATTTGGACGGATTTGAAACTGTAAAGTATATGCGAGATGTAAAAAGAACGCAAAATCTACCTGTTATTTTTATATCGGCAATTTATTCGGAAGATTATTATAAAATAAAAGGCGTCGAATCAGGGGCAATAGATTTTATTACGAAACCAATCGTCAAAGAAATATTGCTTGGCAAGGTCAAAATATTTTTGGATTTATATGATCAGAAAATAAAGCAAATCGAAACTAATCGTAAACTGGAACTATCGGTAGCGCATGCGAATGAATTGGCAATCAATGCCGATGTCGCCAATAAAGCCAAAAGCCAGTTTCTTTCGAACATGAGTCATGAAATCAGAACGCCAATGAATGGAATTATTGCTGCCGCGGGATTGTTACTTGATACAAAAATGAATTCGGAGCAACTTGAATATGTAGATATTATCAAAACCAGCGCAGATTCACTACTTTCGATTATTAATGACATCCTCGATTTTTCAAAAATTGAAGCAGGAAAGTTGGAGCTTGAGGAATTAGATTTTAATCTCTTTTCAACCCTGGAAGAAATGAATGACAATTTAGCTGTACGCGCACATCAAAAAGGTTTGGAACTAAATTGTGTAATTAATCCTGGTGTACCCTCATTACTCAAAGGTGACCCCGGCAGACTACGGCAAATTTTGATTAATTTAATTGGAAATGCCATTAAATTTACAAAAAAAGGAGAAATAGCAGTAGATGTAAGTTTTGTCGAAGATAATGGAAGCACGGTGACATTATTGTTTTCGGTAAGAGATACAGGGATAGGAATCCCGGCAGAAAAAGTTGATTCTTTGTTTGATTCTTTTTCACAGGTGGATTCGTCAACAACGCGAAAGTTTGGCGGCACAGGCTTAGGACTTACGATCGCTAAACAATTGACAGAAATGATGGGAGGAGAAATTCGTGTGCAAAGTGAAAAGGAAACCGGTTCTACTTTTCAATTTACTGTTAAATTGAATAAACAAGCGGACGCGGATAATGAAACTCTTTTAATTGATAATACCCTGCTAAATGTGTTTGAACAAGTACGCATTTTAGGTGTTGATGATAACGCAACAAACAGGCGTGTTCTTGACATGGTGTTCTCATCATGGAAATGCAATTATGAAATTGTCGCGAATGGAAAAATAGCATTAAAAAAGCTCCAACAAGCAGTTGAGAATGGGAAGCCATTTCATATTGTTATCACCGATATGCAGATGCCAGAATTAGATGGAGAACAATTAGGGATTAAGATTAAACAGGAGAGAAAGTTAGAAGATACAAAGTTAGTGATGATGACTTCATTAGGCTCACGTGGAGATGTAAAGCGACTCAAAAAAATTGGATTTTCAGCCTACCTGACCAAACCGTTGAAACAGTCCCAATTATTTGACTGCTTGATGACGATACTTGGTCAACAACAGAATATCCATAAAGAAGCGGATACAATGATAACCAGACACACGATTGCTGAGAAACGAAAAGCAGGTTTAAGGATACTGTTGGCAGAGGACAATATTGTTAATCAAAAAGTGGCATTGAGATTACTCAGAAAAATGGGTTTTCGAGCTGATGCAGTTGCTGATGGAAGAGAAGCTGTAAAATCACTTACGGAAATTCCTTATGATCTTGTTCTCATGGACATACAAATGCCAGAGATGGATGGATTTGAAGCGACAGGTGTGATACGCAATGCTGGTTCCAAAGTTAAAAACCATACTATACCGATAATTGCTATGACAGCAAATGCAATGAAAGGTGATCGTGAAAGATGTTTAGCAGCTGGAATGGACGATTATGTTTCTAAACCGATAATCCCGGGTGAACTCGCGAGTGTTTTAGACAATTGGCTTGGGAAAGAAAGACCTGGACAAAATGAATCTGCCGATACAAAAAAATCGCGTAATGGTAATTCTTTCGACAGGGAGATGTTGTTGGAGCGGTTGGGTGGTGATGAAGAGTTTTTAAGTGAAATTTTAAATACATTTATGGAACAAATCCCGAATGACCTGAAAACAATAAAAAAGGGTATTAGAAATAATGATTGGGCGGTCATCGAGCTCTCTGCTCACACACTCAAAGGTTCAGCAGGTAATATTTGCGCTTCCAGATTGGCAGAAGCCGCATTAAATTTAGAATTAGCAAGCAAGGAAAAAAAGATTGAGCAAGCGGGAAATATACTTGAAACAATTAGAGAAGAATTTAGCAAATTCAAACAAGCTGTGGCTAAGCAGGAAGAGCTTGTTATATGATAAGGCTTCCTTGGAATTAGCATCGCATATAATAAGGAAAAACCATGAATACAAAGCCCAAAATACTTGTCGTTGACGACAAAGTTGAAAATTTAATCGTATTAGAAACTGTGCTCAAACAATTGGACGTTGAGTTTATTAGGGCTTTATCCGGTCAAGAGGCATTGGAAATTATAACTCAAGATCAGAATTTTGCTATTGCTTTGATTGATGTTCAAATGCCGGACATGGATGGATTTGAGACAGTTAGGAAAATGAGAAGTTTAAATAAAACGAAAAATTTGCCTGTGATTTTTATATCTGCTATTTATTCAGAAAATTATTATAAATTAAAGGGGATTCAGGCTGGCGCTGTTGATTTCATTGCTAAACCAATAGTACCAGATATTCTAATTGGGAAGGTTAAGATATTTTTAGATATCCATAATCAAAAAATTCAATTACAAGAGGAAATTAGTAATCGAATAAAAATAGAATCTAAACTGAAAAAGACTGTGGAGCAGATGAAACAATTGGCTATCGAAGCTCAAGTCGCGAGTAAGACTAAAAGCGAATTTCTTGCTAATATGAGCCATGAAATCAGAACACCGATGAACGGCATCATTGGCTTAACCGCGTTAATGTTGGACACTGGGCTTACCGATGAACAAAGGGAATTCAGCGAGATGATTCGCAACAGCGCGGATTCCCTGCTCGTTATTCTTAATGATATTCTTGATTTTTCTAAAATCGAAGCGGGAAAATTGGAGTTGGAAAAAATCGACTTTGACTTGAGAGATATGCTGGAAAATTTGAGCGACATTTTGGCAATGAAAGTATATAAAAAAGGTCTGGAATTTTCCTGCCTTATTGAACCAGATGTCCCGTCAATGCTGAAAGGTGATTCAGGCAGACTACGGCAAATTTTGACTAACCTGATTGGAAACGCGATTAAATTTACAGCAAAAGGCGAAATCGCCCTCCATGTTAGTCTGGACAAAGAATATGAAAATTATGCGATTATACATTTTTCTGTAACTGACACCGGTATTGGAATCCCCAGAAACAAAATTGAAAGGCTTTTTAAATCATTTTCCCAGGTCGATACATCGACAACACGAAAATATGGTGGCACCGGTCTTGGGCTTACTATTTCCAAACAGCTTGTTGAATTGATGCAGGGACAAATTGGTGTGCGAAGTGTACCAGGAAAAGGATCAACTTTTTGGTTTACCATTAAAATGAAAAAACAATCTGTTGACAAAGTAGCAATTGTGGACGAAAATGATATTGTCCAATTGCTGCAAAATTGCCGGATCTTAGTAGTAGATCATAACGCGACCAATCGTCATGTTTTGAAGAGCATACTTTCCTCCTGGGAGTGCAAGTCAGATGTCGTTCCTGACGCAGGGCGGGCAATTGAAAAAATGTCCAGCGCTGCGAAAAATAACGAGCCTTTTAATATTGCAATATTGGATAAGCATTTACCCGACATGGATGGTGAAGCTTTAGGGGAGAAAATATTAAAAGATGAATATTTAGCTGAGACTAAAATAATTTTAATGACGTCAATAGCTAACCGAAATGAGAAAAAACGGCTGGAAGAAAATGGATTTAAATCGTATTTGACAAAACCTATAAAACAGTCACAATTATATAATTGCCTGATGACATTGATTGGTCAAAAGCAAATGGGAGTTTCTGCTTCACAGGGTGATAAAACACCGGGAAGAATTTCTGATAGCAAGTTAGGGACTGTAAAAATTCTATTAGTTGAAGATAATGTAATTAACCAAAAAGTGGCATTGAAAATGCTTGAGAAAATGGGCTGCACGACAGATGCCGCCTTAAACGGCAAAGAAGCAATCAAGTTATTGGAAAAAAATGATTATAGTCTTGTATTGATGGATGTACAAATGCCCGAAATGGATGGCTTTGAAGCGACGAAAATAATACGCAGCCATAAATCCAATGTGAAAAATCATAAAATTCCAATTATTGCTATGACCGCCCACGCCATGAAAGGTGATAGGGAAAGATGTATGAATATTGGGATGGATGATTACGTACCAAAACCAATTAAACCAGTTGAATTGGCAACCGCCTTAAACAGGTGGATTGGCGGAAAAAACTTTAAAAATAAGCTTACGAAAGAAAAAAAGAATAGAGTAAGAGCAGAACTTTTTAACATTGATGAATTTCTGGAAAGAATAGGCGGTGACAAAAAATTTTGCCAGGAATTAATTGATCTTTTTCTGGTTGAGTTACCCAGAATGCTTAAGTCTCTCCGCGATGGATTGGAAAAGGAAGACGCTGAATTGGTTCACCGCATGGCTCATACTATAAAAGGCGCTGCTGGAAATATATGCGCGCCAAAGTTAGAAAATGCTACCAGACAATTGGAGATAAATAGCAAAAAAGGAGATTTGAACGAAGGTTTTGAATTGCTGGAAAAAATACAAAAAGAATTTCAAGATTTGAAAGAAGTGCTTAAAGAACCTGAATATATGATGGAGCTTTGCGTAAAGTAGGTAACAAATTAATTAGATTTTAGTTTCTAAAAAAATGCTGAATAGAGAGTAATGGATTTACAAAATATTAATCAATCAAAGTCACTGCTCGAGAAACAGAACTTATATTCTGAGCAAGTTCGGTTGCTTTATGCAAATGCAACTGGAAGCATGGTTGCATCATTAATAAATTCCTTGATTCTTGCCATTTTATTATGGCAACATATTTCATATAATGTATTAATTCCGTGGCTCGGTTGCAGTTTTCTGATAACAATTATTCGATTTATAATAGTAAATCATTATAACAATACACCAATAAAAGTCGAAGATGCGCAAAGCTGGGGTAGGTGGTTAATTGCAGGAATTGCTGCAATCGGATTAGTTTGGGGTTCCGCGGGAATATTTTTATTCGCGGATAAGTCAGCTGTCCATCAGGTTTTCCTTGCTTTTGTCATCGGAGGAATGGTGGCTGGATCTTTGGGTGCTTATTCAGTCGTAAAAACAGCTTTTCTTCTTTTTTGCGTACCTGCTTCTGTGCCGATTATGATTAAGTTTTTTCTCGTTGGTGAAGACATACATTTAGCCATGGGTGGAATGACGCTGCTTTTCATGTTGGTTATGTTAGTTACTGCTCATCGAATGAACAAAACAATTGTAACATCACTAAAGTTACAATTTAATAATTTCAGTTTAATAAATTCTCTCACCAAAACAAAGAAACGTACTGATAAATTAAATATTAAGCTAAAGTCAGAAATTGTAGAACGAAAGAAAGTTGAGAAAGCGCTTATAAAAGCGAGAAAACAAGCCGAAGCCGCAAATCGATCAAAAAGTGATTTTTTGGCAAACATGAGCCATGAGATTAGAACGCCAATGAACGGAGTTATCGCGGCAACAGGGTTGCTATTGGATACTGAACTTAATGAAGAACAACAGGAATACGCTGAAACAGTTCACAATAGTGCTGATGCCTTATTGTCTCTTATTAATGATATACTTGATTTTTCAAAAATTGAAGCAGGAAAGCTGACATTAGAAGACATCGATTTCAATCTATATAGCACTCTTGAGGAAGTTAGCGATATGTTAGCGATGAGAGCACAGAATAAGGGATTGGAGTTGATATGCCTGATTGATCCCAATATTCCTTCTATTGTAAGAGGGGATCCTGGGCGATTACGCCAGATAATAATCAATCTTGTTGGCAACGCGATTAAATTTACTACTCAAGGTGAAATTGTGATTCGCGTTAGCTTGGTTAAACAAAATAAAGAACAAACCACATTACGTTTTTCTGTGAAAGATACTGGTATCGGAATTGATCAGAAAAGTATTAACAAATTATTTGATTCATTCGCTCAAGCAGATACATCGACGACACGTAAGTTTGGTGGCACTGGATTAGGGCTCACAATTTCAAAGCAATTGATTGAGATGATGGGAGGACGCATTCATGTAGAGAGTGAGCTTGGAAAGGGTTCAACATTCTGGTTTACAGCTATACTTAAAAAACAAGATGGAGACATAAAAGAAATAGTCAATAAGGAAAGCCTGGAATCTTCTTCTTTGCAAGATGAACCTATTATTGGAGTCGATGACAATGAGACAAATCGATTTGTTCTTGAAAGTATATTAAATTCCTGGGGATGTGATTTCCTTGTTGTTGCTGATGCTCATACAGCTATGGAAAAAATGAGCGAAGCAGTCAAGAAAAATAAACCATTTCGGATTGCCATATTAGACTATCAGATGCCGGAAATTGATGGTGCAACTTTGGGAAAAATGATCAAAGAGAATAAAGAATTATCAGAAACTGCTTTGGTTTTGATGACTTCAAAAGGGCAGAGAGGTGATCTTGAGCGGTTCAAAAAAATTGGATTTTCCGCGTATCTCACTAAACCTGTCAAACAATCTCAGATGTTTGACTGCTTGATGACTTTAATAAGTGATGATCATGTATCTACTGGTGAAAAGAAGAGAATTGTTACTACTCACACAATCGCTGAAGATCGTAGATCAAAGATACGATTATTATTAGCAGAGGATAATGTGGTAAATCAGAAACTGGCACTAAAAATTCTTGAAAAAATGGGATATTCGGCTGACGCGGTCGCAAATGGAAAAGAAGTAATCACATCATTGGAAAAAATCAATTATGACATTGTATTGATGGATGTACAAATGCCAGAGATGGATGGATATGAAGCTACACGTGCGATCCGAAGCGGAAAAACAAATATTATCAATAGCAGCATTCCAATTATCGCAATGACGGCTCATGCCATGAAAGGGGACCGTGAGAAGTGTATTACCGCTGGTATGGATGATTATGTAACAAAACCCATAAATCCAAAAAAATTATCAGAAACCATTGCCAAATGGATCCCAGCCAATCACTTTCGTCCAAAAAAAATAGATAAAGAAAATAACGGTGAAAATAATGGCGATAATAGCAAGGTTTTTGATCGAAATTCACTGCTTGAAAAATTGGGTGGTGATGAAGAATTCCTGAATGAGCTTGTTAACACTTTTATTGGAGACGCGGCTGATCAAATCCAATTATTGGGCGAAGCAATAAAGAAAAAAGACGCTGCGCAAGTTGAGCATTTAGCCCATACACTTAAAGGTTCTTCGGGAAATATCGGGGCAGCTCATCTCAGCGAGAGTGCTAAAGCGTTGGAAATTAAGAGTAAAAATGGTGATTTTAATAATGTTGCAGAAATTTTGAAAACAATTGAAAAGGAGTTTTTACGGTTAAAAAAATCTATAAATACCAGAGAGTAAATAGTTGGGTAAGTTACCGGTAAAATCGTTTCAAATAATTATATAATTAGCGTATCTATAGCGGTTTTTATTCTCGAAGTTTAGGAGAAATTGAATGAAGAATTATGGAAGTATTTTGCTTGTTGAAGATGATATAGTCGATGCAATGACGGTTGAACGCGCGTTGAATGACATTAACGTAACAAATCCATTATTTATGGTAGGAAATGGTGAGGAAGCCCTTGAATTTTTAAATGATTCAAAAAACGAAGTACCAGGTATTATTTTGCTGGATTTGAATATGCCAAAAATGAATGGTATCGAATTTTTGCGCGTAATGAAAAGTGATGATTCAATTAAAAGAATACCGGTAATTGTTTTGACAACTTCCAGAGAAGATCAGGATAAGATTGAGAGTTTCAATCTGGGTGTTGCCGGTTATATGATTAAACCAGTAGATTATTTACAATTTGTTGAAACCATGAGAACGATTGATTATTACTGGACATTGAGCGAGCTTCCTGGTTAAATTTTCAGCATAAATGGAGAACCGGATTTGTTATAAATAGTTCCAAAACAAAGTGAGGCTTAATATGTTTTTAAAAAAATGCCGGGTGCTTTTGATTGAAGATGATCTTTTGGACCAAATTGCATTTAAACGAGTAGTTGAAAATAATAAATTGAATTATGAATACAAAATTGCCGGAAATGTCGTTGATGCTAAAAGATTGATAAAATCAGGAGAATACGATGTTATCATCACTGATTACAATTTGGGGGATGGTACTCTGTTTGATTTTATTGACATTATAAAAGGAATCCCAATTATTGTTACCACTGGTGCCGGAGGCGAGGATGTTGCTGTAACCGCCATGAAAAAAGGAGCTTATGATTACTTAATAAAAGATATACATCATAACTACCTGAAAGTTTTACCGGTAATCATCAACAACGCGATAGAACATAAAATAACCACTGATCAAATTCATATGCTATCGCACGCGATGATGGCTATTTCCGATAGTGTCTATATAACTGATATGAACGATAAAATTATTTTTGTCAATAAAGCTTTTGTCGAAACATATCATTATTCAAAAAAGGAGATACTAAACAAAACACCGGTTTCTTCTTTCGCGGAATTGCAGGAAAGCCGGAATGGATTAGCAGATAAGGTCGAGCCTGATGCGGATAAAGATTTTAATGATGAATTTGTTCATTGCAGAAAAAATGGTGAAAATTTTTCTGTCTCACTTTCTTTGTCCTTTTTACTAAATGAAAAGGGAGAACAAATAGCGAAAGTTTATGTGGCAAGGGACATTACAGAACGAAAAAAGGTTGAAGAAGAAATGAGAACTCTTGTGGTGGAATTACAGGAAGCATTAGACAAAGTAAAAATATTGAGTGGATTTTTGCCCATTTGCTCATCCTGTAAAAGAATTCGTGATGATAAAGGGTATTGGAACCAAATAGAGAAATATATAAAGGATCATTCAGAAGCCGAATTTAGCCATAGTTTGTGTCCGGAATGTATCACGGAGCTTTATCCGGATTTAGATATTGGAAAAGAGTAGTGCGTATTTGAACGAAAAAAGCGGAGTTTTTATATAAACATTGATTAGTTTGACGTTACAAAAAAATCAGGAATTACTCTTATTAACAAATGTGAAAAGAGTTTTTGGCAAAATTTTAAATTTTCACGTTGACACTCTTTTTTACTAAAAGAAATTATTTTAGATTTTGAAGCAGCATGCAAAATAATTATATAAATAATTTAATACAACTTTGCAGGTATCATCATGAAGAATAATTATTTAAAAGTATTATTAATCGAAGATGACAGAGTCGATCAATTAGCATTCAAAAGATTTGTTGATCAATCGGGATTAAAATATGATTATGAGGTTGTCAGTTCATTTCGCGAGGCAAAAAGTATTCTGACTGAAAAAAAATTTGATGTTGTTATTACCGATTACTTTCTTGGTGACGGTACCGCTTTTGATGTGTTTAATCATGTTGCTGATTCTACTGTGATTATCACAACTGGTACGGGTGATGAAGAAATAGCGGTCAGGGCGATGAAAACCGGTGCTTATGATTATTTAATCAAAGACCCGGATAGAAATTACCTGACGGTGCTGCCGGTTACTGTTGAGAATGCCCTTAAACAAAAAAAAGCTGACGATAACAAGAAACGATTGCGGTTGCTGGAATCGGCAGTTCATCATGCCTTTGACCCCGTTATAATTGTTAAGCACAGTTCAGCCGGAATTGAAAACACAGAGATTGTTTACGTAAATAAAATTTTTACCAAAGTTACTGGTTATCAGCCGGCTGAGGTAATGGGCAAGTCTCCAGAATTTTTATTCGCGAAAGAAATAGATGAAAATGAAATTAATTGTACAAAGAGATATCACCGAACGAAAAATATCAGAAAAAAAACTCCGTCATAATAACAAGCAATTGGAAGTTATACTACAAAGCATGGGCGACGGAGTCATCGTGATTGATTCAGCTCAAAAAATTATTGTCATTAATAATAAGGCTAAGGAACTGTTGGGAAACGCAAAGACGAATATGAAAAATTTTCAACTGGGTGAGGTTCTCAAAAATTGCTGGAACGGCGGGAGGAATTTGATCAACGCGCTAAATCAGGATTCGTTCAGTAATTTTGAACTAAAAGTAATGGAGCCAATTCCAAGGATTCTTTTAGTAACATCGACGACATTTTTAGAAATGGCAGGGCAATCCGATGGCAAAGTTCTTGTTTTGCGGGATTTCACAAGGGAAAAGGAAATCGATCGTATGAAAACTGACTTTGTATCTAATGTGTCCTTTGAACTGAGAACACCCCTGGCTTCCATACTCGGATTTTCCGGTACAATTTTAAAAGATAAAGAAATGCCACCGGAAACACGGGATGAATTTAATGAGATAATTTTCAAAGAGAGTACCAGACTGGCAAAACTCATCGAGGATATACTTTCTATTTCGCGGATTGAATCAGGCTGTTCAATTTATGAACCGCGTGAAATGGAAATTAGACCCGTAATGCAAGATGTTCATAATTCTTTCAAAGAAAAAGCTCTGAAAAAGGGAATTAACCTTATTAATAATTTAAATGGTGATGCGTTGCAGATGCACGCGGATCCTAAAGCAATACGGCAAGTGATGGTTAAATTAGTCGGAAACGCGATAAAAGCTACCGGCAAAGGCGGCTCTGTAATAACATCCGCTGAAAGGAAAAACAATAAAATTATATTAAAGGTGAGTGATACAGGAATTGGCATTCCCCAAAAGGACATCACTCGGATTTTTGACAAATTCTATCGCGTTTACCGTGATGGGCAGCCTTTATCAGGGACAGGATTGGGACTGTCCATTGTGAAAGAAATTGTGGATTTTCACAAAGGGGAAGTCAAGGTTGAAAGCAAAGAGAACAAGGGAACAACTTTCAGGATCATTCTCCCGGTAAATTAGCGTTTCTTGCTTTTATTTAAGAGTCAACTCTAAAAAGGTAAAAATTAGGTATTTTATAAACAAATCAAAAACTGTTTATATTGAAGTTATAGCACCATAATTTATGAAAAATATTAAAATACCTGGTTTTTAGAATAGACTCATTAAAAGCCGAAACAAACTTTGAGTAAGCCTGCTTTGTTGTATGGCATTCTTATTGAATAAAATTGAAACTTGAAAAATGTTTATGAGTCCCTGTGCTATAAATGCCAGGAAAAATGATCCTGGGAAAAATTAAATCCCAGATAACTTGCGCGATGAATAAAAAAAAATAGCTAATATAAAATGATGGATGTTTCAATTATTTTAGTTAACTGGAATACACGGGATTTATTGAAAGAGTGCATTTCCTCCATTTTCGCTCAGACCAAATCTAATTTTGAAATTTTTGTGGTTGATAATGCTTCTGATGATGAAAGCGCCCAAATGGTAAGGAATTATTTTCCGACAGTGAAATTGATCGAGAATAGTCAAAACCTTGGATTTGCTGCCGCAACCAATCAGGCGATCAATGTATGCCAGGGAAAATATATTTTTTTGTTAAACCCTGACACAAAAATACTTGATCACGCGATAGACAAATTGATTGCAATTTTAAATCAAAATGACCAGGTTGGACTGGTTGCCTGCAAACTGCTCAATCGTGATTTTTCCGTGCAAACGAACGTGGGTAAGTTTTATTCATTTTGGAATACATTATTCACTAATCCTGTGATATCGAAATTTTCAAATCCCATCAAACTGATATCCAACAAACAAATCTCTTCAAGTAACCATGTTTCTGACCAAGAAATTGACTGGGCGAGGAGCTCGGCTTTGATGATCAGAAAAAGAGCAATGGATCAGGCTGGTTACTTTGATGAACAGTTTTACATTTACGGGGAAGAGTTAGATTTATGTTGGCGCCTGAAACATTTTGGTTGGAAATTATTATTTCACCCCAATGCAGAAATTTTACATTATGGAAAAGCTTCATCAAACCAGAGAAAAGCAGAGATGTTTATTCAGAATAATAAGAGTTTTTACATTTTCCTTAAAAAAAATTATCCATTATATTCCTATTATCTATTCCGGACGCGAAATATTTTTTATATGTTTTTGAAAATTCTTGGATTTTCATTACTTTTCAATTTTAAGCATAACAAAGATCGGGAGCCGGGATTGAAGCTCTGTTTTGTTGCACTGAAATGGCATTTCTCAAAAAATTCATTAATAAAAGTACAGAGCTGAAATAGCCGCAAAACCAGTCCGCTTTGGCAATAATTTTTTCTCGTTATTCTCACTCTGGCAACGAAATAGTATTGACAATTAAATATAAATTATGTAAATTAGCCCTCAATTCGCGCATACAAAAAATGGATTAATAAGAAAGTTTTGAAATATAACCTAATATCATTATATTGTTTTACGCAACTTCGATTGAAAGCGGGTATTCTGAAAAACTAAATCTGAATTACGCGGCTTTAAAAATAAGAGAATTGAAAAAGTTATTTATAGTATTAAATTAAAATTTAGGAGGAGTAAATGAAAATTTCAGTTGTTGGAACTGGTTATGTGGGCCTGGTATCCGGGACTTGTTTTGCTGAGACTGGTGTCGATGTCACATGTGTTGACGTAGATAAAAAGAAAATTGATGATTTAAATAATGGAATCATTCCCATTTATGAGCCAGGCTTAGATGTTGTGTTGGAAAGAAATGTTGAAAAAGGAAGATTAAAATTTACGACAGATATTTCAGAGAGCTTGAATAATGATTGTGAAGTTGTTTTTATCGCTGTCGGAACTCCACCGGATGAAGACGGCAGTGCTGATTTGCAGCATGTTATTAATGTGGCAAGAGATATTGGCAAAAACATGAACCACTATTTGGTAGCAGTTACAAAAAGTACTGTACCTGTTGGAACCGCGGAAAAAGTTCGCAAGGCGATACAGGAAGAACTGGATAAACGCGGTTCAGATTTAAAATTTGACGTGGCGTCAAATCCCGAGTTTTTAAAAGAAGGCGCCGCGGTAGCTGATTTTCTCCGACCAGACCGCATTGTTATTGGCATGGATTCTGAAAGGGTTGAAGAAGTTATGAAACGGTTATACAAACCGTTCCTTTTAAACGGGCATCCCATCGTTTTTATGGATATCGCGTCGGCAGAAATGACAAAATACGCGGCAAACGCGATGCTGGCAACAAAAATCAGCTTTATGAATGATGTCGCTAATCTTTGTGAAATCGTTGGCGCGGATATAAATTTGGTCCGCAAAGGTATTGGGAGTGATTCACGGATCGGAAATAAATTCATTTATCCGGGAACCGGATACGGTGGATCTTGTTTCCCAAAAGATGTCAAAGCTCTCATAAAAACAGGCAAAGAGAACAATTATGATCTGCGGGTTTTAATGGCCGTAGAGGACGTTAATGAAGATCAAAAATCGATTTTGTTTGATAAGTTTAACAAGTATTACGATGGCAACCTAAAAGGAAAAACAGTTGCGCTGTGGGGATTATTGGCATGAGTTTAGATATCCGAATTTTAAAGTCGTCAATAAAATGCTGAAGGACAAGGCGATTTTTGATGGAAGGAATATATACGAAGTTGACGAGATGAAAGAACTTGGTTTTGATTATTTTTGCATTGGAGTGAAAACAGATTAACTCAAAAAAATAGTTAAAAAGTGTTTCAGATCACACAATAAAAATATATTATTCGTATATTTTAATTGTCCTTCTGGAATAAGATATTTTGCTATATAGCCAGGGATTTATGGAATTGTGTTACCCCCCAGTACAATCCAAAATTCCTGGTTATTTTTTTGTCCCTTCTTTACATTTTTAAATTTCTGATAAACTCCAACACCCCGGTCTTCCAACAGTCATTAACTCTGATGCCCCAATACTCAAGTAATTTAATTTGACCTGAATTATCCACAAACATTAATTAAAGGTGGTATAATTTAATTAATATCAATTTGTTAAATCTGATTGATGGTAACCGATCACAGGGGAGACCATTAAATAAAAATGAAATTGGACAGGATCATCATGCCAAAGGCAGATGCGACTGGGCGCACAGGATTCTCAAGATTAACTGGATTTAAAGTAGATT
>NBLI01000182.1 GCA_002084535.1 Candidatus Zhuqueibacterota bacterium 4572_119 | reverse complement strand
ATTCAGCACCAGGGAATCGCGGATTTAAGTTCACCCGGACAGTTCGTCAATATTAAAGTGTCGGATGATTTGGCGCCGTTGCTAAGACGTCCGTTCAGCATAAGTTCCTCGGATCGAAAAAATGGCTGGTTTGAAATTTTGTTTCAGGTTTTTGGAAAAGGGACGGAAATTCTAAGCAGATTTGAGCCAGGTGTAGAAATCGACTTTTTAGGTCCGTTGGGCAATTCTTTCAGAATTAAAGATACGCTGAAAAACTCGATACTTATTGCCGGTGGAGTGGGAATCGCCCCATTAAAATTTTTATCTGAACAGCTTAATCGAAAAAAAATAAAAACAACACTTTTTTGGGGGGCGCGATCAGCCGAAATGATCAAATCATATTCTGATTTATTGCCCGATGATAATTGTAAGAAATATTTTTCAACGGAAGACGGCAGTTTAGGTTATCAGGGATTTATTACTGAGTTGTTTCTCGAAAAGATAAAAATATTTGATAAAAATTCTTCGGCTGTTTTTAGTTGTGGACCCAATCCCATGTTAAAAAAAGTTAAAGAAATAGCCTGCAATAATAGTATTCCGTGCCAGGTTTCTATGGAAACAATGATGGGTTGTGGTTTTGGCGCTTGCATGGGATGTAATGTGCTGGCTTCAGGAGAAAACGTGGCTTATTATTATGTTTGTACGGACGGTCCAGTCTTCAACGCGGAGGATATCGTTTTTGATGACTGATTTATCGGTGAAAATTGGGGGGGTGGTTTTTGCTAATCCAATTCTGACAGCGTCCGGTACATTTGGCAGCGGCGAAGAGTTTGCGGGGTTTGTTGACTTAAATAAAATAGGCGGAATCGTAACAAAGGCTGTTTCCTTTGCACCGCGACCTGGTAATCCTGGTCCCCGAATCGCGGAGACATCCTGTGGAATACTAAATTCAATTGGTCTGGCAAATGTCGGTGTGGAAAGATTTGTTGAGGAAAAGCTGCCATTTCTCCGATCATTGAAAACAAAAGTAATGGTGAATATCGCCGGGAAAACAATCAATGAATACGCGGCAGTTATAAAAATAATTGAAACTGCCGGCGGGGTTGATGGCTATGAATTAAATGTCTCCTGTCCAAATGTTAAAGAAGGTGGTATCGCATTCGGCACTGACGCGGAAACCACAGCCCGAATTACCAAGGAAGCGAGAAAAGTAACGGACAAATGCTTGATCGTTAAATTAACGCCCAATGTTACATCGATTGGTCAAATCGCCTTAGCCGCGGAAAACGCGGGCGCGGATGCGATTTCAGTGATTAACACATTGGTCGGCATGGCAGTCGATATTCATACAAAAAAACCGAAGCTGGCGACAATTACAGGTGGCTTATCCGGTCCGGCAGTAAAGCCAGTGGCTCTCGCCAAAGTGTTTGAAGTTGTTAACGCCGTAAAAATCCCGGTTATTGGTATTGGCGGGATTATGAATGTTGATGATGTTGTTGAATTCTTGATAACCGGCGCGGCTGCTGTTCAGATTGGAACAGCGAATTTTATCAATCCCGGAATTACCGAAAAATTGGTTTTTGAATTGGCGAAATATTGTGAAAAAAATCAAATACAAAATATTAACAACTTAATTGGTAGTATAAATTTGAATAATTAAGAGGTTTATTTTGGAAAAGCTGATTCGACCCATAGCGATAGTCTTTGTCCTTTTTCTCTTGTCCGGTGGATGCGCTCGTAATAATAAAAAATTTTTGGAAGATTGGCAGGAGGATGGGATAGTTTTCTTAGAAAAGGACGACCCAGGTGTAAAGAATAAAAAAGAAAAAAAAGAAGCCCAAAAAGAAAGAGAACGCCGCTCAAATCCAGGTAAAACCGGGTCCCCAAAAAAGTACAAAAAATAAAGCAAAAGAAAAGAAAAAAAAAGAAAAACCAAAACCATCGCAGCAAACAAAGGTTGACGGGATTGCATTCCTGGATTATGAAAATCAAATGAATGTTTATTCAGGCAAACCAATAAATTTTGTGCACAAGCATCAGCAAGGGAATGCATCCTATTATGCCGATGAATTGCACGGCAAAAAGACCGCCAGCGGTGAAAAATATGATAAAACAAAATTTACCGCGGCTCACCGAAAATTGGAGTTTGGAACGCGGGTCAGGGTTACGAACCTGTATAATGATAGAAGTGTGATTGTGAAAATTAATGATCGGGGACCTTATGCTGACAACCGCCTTATTGATCTTTCTTACGCGGCAGCGGAAAAATTGGGCATGCTTAAATCCGGGGTCGTGCCTGTTTTAGTTGAGGTGTTGAGAAGTGAGAAGTAATCTACTATTCAGTAAAGTATTGTTTGAGCCCGCACAAAAATTTTATAGTTTGCGGTACTCAACTTCAAATTTTAAAATAATCAAGAGTTCAAAACAAGATATAAACGTCAAATGAATAAAAACGCGCCATCCATCACGGTGAATAAATTAATAGAGTATTGTTAAGAACGAATTAAGGAGACAGAACTTGGATTGGAAAAAATTGGGTTTGAGAGTACTTGTAGCGATCTTTGGGGCGCCGCTAATAATTTTTCTGCTTCTTTATGGCAAGCTGCCTTATGTAATTTTGATTCTTGTTATAAATTTAGCTGCGCAGCATGAATTTTATAAACTAAATGAATATAAAGGAATGCTGCCCTTAAAATCAATCGGGATGGCAGGAACGATTGCCATTACTTTTACCATTTATTATTTTGGGCTGGAAAAAATCTGGTTGATAGTTTTAGCGATATTTTATTTTACCCTGCTTGTGGAATTGTTTCGCGATAACGAATCCGCGACGATGAATGTGGCATCAACCGCCTGGGGCATTTTTTATCCGCCTTTGTTTTTTAGTTTCATGATTTTGCTGCGCGAATTGCCAAGCGAGCTCAATATGGAATACTACCTGGGGGGGAGATGGGTTTTGCTCATGCTTATTACAATCTGGATTTGCGATACCGCGGCTTATTTTGTAGGAAAAGCGATTGGTAAGCATAAACTTTTTCCAAGGGTCAGCCCCAACAAAACAATAGAGGGCGCGGTAGCGGGAGTTGTTTTCTCTTTTATCACAGTTTACATTTTTCATTTAACATATATCGAATCGCTGTCTTTAGGGCACTGTTTGATCATTGCTTTGATTGTTGGCGTTTTTTCACAAACCGGAGACTTAATCGAATCGCTATTCAAACGTGACGCCGGTGTAAAAGACTCTTCAAGTTTGCTGCCGGGACACGGTGGCATGTTGGACCGTTTCGATGCTCCAACGATCGTTGCGCCCCTTGTTTACTTGTATTTAAAGTACCTGGTATTTGCTTAAATTTGAACCTTTTTATAAAAGGGACGTAATAAATACTAAATCAGGTTTCAAGTTAAAAAATAGTATAAAATATGAAATTAGTAAAACATACTTATTTTAGCTTGACATTTTATTTTTTTCTAAGTAGATTACATAAGTAGTTAGTTGAATTAATTTCAATTAAAAAGGAGTTGTTTATGAGCTTTTGGGAAGATTTTACAAAAATGTTTAAAAAGGGTGTTACTGTTGTTGCTAAGAAGACCGATGAATACACCAAGATTGGAAAAATCAAAGTCGATATTATCGGAATTAAGCGAGACATAGACAAACAGTTCACCCAGCTTGGTGGCAAAGTTTATCAGTTAATCGCTGAAGAGAATGACACGAAAATCGCGTCCAATGAAGATGTCAAAGAAATAGTCAATAAAGTAAAGGAATTAAGTGGAAATTTGGCAGACAAAAAAGAAGAATTGGAACGCGTGCGGGAAGAATACGGCGAAAGTGATGATGACATTCAAGATGTCGCCGCTGAAGAAATTGAAGATGAACCAAAAGGTTAATCATTGATTTCAAAAGAATATTATCTGAAGTTTTAAATTAAAAGAGCCCTGCCGTTCAAGGCGGGGCTTTTCAATACACGGATTATTAGAGATGAAAAAACCGCTTGTTTCTGCAATTTTATTTCTTCTTTTTGTTAATTGTTACAATGGCAGAGAAATGCTCCATACCGTACATGATGAATTGACTGTTTTTCAGTATCCTAAAGAACCAACTTCATATCGAATGAAAAGCCCTCTTCCACAAATATTTCCTTCAATATCAGTTGCGGCGGTTGGAGACATGATGTTTGGCGGGCACGCAAGTTTTTACATTGAAAAATATGGTGTGAGCTATCCATTTGATTCGACAAAAAAAATGCTTTCTCTGGCAGATGTGGCTCTGGGTAACCTGGAGGGACCATTTACCGACGACGGCAAGAAGTACGATAAGAAATTTAATTTCAAAGTGCCGCCCGAATATGCCAACGGATTACTCGACGCGGGGTTTGATGTGCTAACCCTGGCAAACAATCACATGCTGGACTACGGGATTGAAGGATTAAAAAGTACATTAGATGTTTTGGATTCGCTTGGTGTCGCGCATTGTGGCGCTGGATTGAATTTGTCGGACGCGGAAAAACAGGCTATTATTGAACGAAATGGATATCGTATCGCGACCCTGGGCTATTCAATGACTTTTCCCAGAGAATTCTGGGCGACCGATTCAACAGGTGGAACCTGCTACCCTGTCTGGAATAAAATGATCGCCAATATTGAAAAAAGCGATTCGCTGGCAGACTTTGTGATTGTTACATTTCATTGGGGTTCCGAACTCAAAAATCAGCCAAAGACTTATCAGAAGGATTTCGCCCACGCAGCAATCGATGCTGGCGCGGATTTGGTGATCGGGCATCATCCCCATGTGCTGCAGGGAATTGAGATTTATAAAAATCGTTTGATTGCTTACAGCCTGGGCAATTTTTCATTTGCGTCGTACAGCAAAAAAGCGACCGAGAGCATTATTTTAAAAACCTACTTAACAAAAGAAGGGCTGCTATTTGCCAAAGCTGTTCCAATCCTGGTAAACAATCATCAGGTCGCGTTTCAGCCACGACCGGTCAAAGGAGCAGTCGCGGATTCCATAATTAGCCATCTGATAAAATTTTCCGACGCATTGAATGCCGGACAGGTAATTGATAAGTCAGGGTATATTTGGAATCGCCTGCAATTCCCTCCCTTTAAACGCGAAAAAATTGTCGTTACCGAATGAATTATGATCTGATGATTTGAATAGATAATTAAACTTTATTTTGAATTTGATCAGAAAAAAAATGACTATTGCCAAAAGGGGGCACAATGAAAGTTGATGACCGAAGCGCAATAAGCGAACATTTTATTTGCCAGCTCTGGGAGAAAAATTATTTTTCCTCATTTCCTCTGTATTCTGTTAACAAAGAAAAAATTGAGATCATTTACCTTGGTACCAGAAACACTGACGCCGGACCAGATTTTAAAAATGCTGTCATCAAGATTGGTGAAAAAATCCACAATGGCGATGTTGAAATTCATAGGGCTCCTGAAGATTGGTATTTGCATGGGCACCATGCTGATCCCGGATATAATAATGTGATTTTACATCTTGTGATTGGCAAAGCAAATGAATCTGAAGCAGCAACAAGGCTTAACCGGCAACCGGTAATGGCAGAGATATTTTTTGATATCCCGGAAGATCAGTTCCCCGCTTTGGCAAAAAAATATCAATTGCAATTCCCCGGTTATAACGCCCGCTCAAAATGCGTATTAAGCCTTAAATCTCAAGAAGCAATCGTAGAGGTCATTGATTTTTTCAGCCGGTTGCGTTTTCAAACAAAAGCAGAAAGATTTAAAGAGCAACGGTTGTTTTGTTCATGGGATCAGGTACTTTACATTGGAATTATGGAAGCGCTTGGATATTCGAAAAACCAGGCTCCTTTTCGCAAACTGGCGAATATTGTTCCATTTGAAGCTTTGTCGCGAGAGTACTCCAATGCGGAAAGCAAAGAACAGCGTTTTACTACCCAGGCGATTTTGTTAGGAGCTGGTGGATTGCTGCCAAGCCAGGATAAGTCTTTTGATTGGAAAAAAATCAAGGACAAAGACATGCTGGAATATGTGCCAAAACTTGAAGCCGCCTGGAAACAATTTTCGCGACGATCGGGGATTGAAGCGATGGAGAAAGACGAGTGGCTTTTTTTCAGGTTGCGCCCGGTAAATTTTCCAACGCGAAGAATCGCGGGAGCCTCACTTGTTTTTGAGCAGTTTTATGACCAGGGATTTCTGGTAAAATTATTGAAAATGGTCGAAGGCTTAAAAAATAATCACGCCAAATTAATAAAGGAATTTATCCGAATATTTAGTTGTAAAACCACGGGCTATTGGGAAAGCCATTATCGTCTTGAAAGCGAAGATGCTGCATATCAAAATAAAAAATCATCAACAGTTAAAGAAGTGAGCAGCGTACTTTTCCCTGATAATCCTGCTGTCAAAGAAATTATAGCGTCAACAGCGCGCCAGCAAGGGCTGATTCATATTTACAAACTTTTTTGCCGCCGCCGTGAGTGCCGCCGCTGTCAAAAGGAATGGGAAAAAATATTGGATTAATGCTGATTTATAATTTACAAATAGGATGGAAAAAAAATAATCCGATGTGGTTTCTGGTCGATGAGTTACGGGTATAATTCCAAAAATCGAAAGATAAGCCCATTTTTAAAAGCCGTTGTCTTTTTGGCGGATTCGCTATTTGAATCTTGTTAGGTTGAGCTCAACAATGTTTTTAAGATTTGTGGTAAGTTTAATCAATTTCAGTTTCAGTTTACCTGTGTTGGCTGGTTTTAGAAAAGAAAAAGTTTCCGGGTTTCAAATGATCATTTTTCCATTTTTCAAAATCAAGTGCCCATCTATTTCAACGGTTGGTTTTTTTAAAATCAGGTCAACGTGCAGGTTTTTTTTAATGCTCCCCCCTTCAAACAAGTGATGTCCCAGCGCGATATGAGCAGTTCCCAACACTTTTTCATCCTCGATGGAATTGCCGGTTAGAATTGCTTTGGGATTGGTTCCGATCCCGAATTCTGCGATGTTTCTGGACGCGCTGCCAAAGGATTTTAAAATTTTTCTCAGATCCTCGACTAAGCCGTTGCCTGAAATATGCGAAGCAATTCCTTTTTTAATTTGCACCTCAAATGGTTGTTCCACCAAACCTAATTGGGGAATAGAAGCG